>CAZVPE010000004.1:51894-70155 GCA_964628155.1 uncultured Polyangiaceae bacterium
CACGAAGGTCGCTTCCCCGAGTGACGGGCTCCTCGCGCGCGAACGAAGCTCCCTCACGCGTGAACGACGCTCACTCACACATGAACGACGCTCACTCACACATGAACGACGGTCACTGACGCGTGGACGAAGCACACTCACGCATGAACGACGCTCACGGACGCCGGAACGAACTTCACTCACGCGAGAACGAAGTTCACTCACGCATCAATGATGCCCACTAAGAGGGCAATTGTCTGCCTCGTTCGCCCTCGAAGCTCCTTGTTTCGATGGGCGGAGCTCGCTTTCGTGCGATTGCCCTACACCTCCCGGAGAGCCAACCTCAAATCACGCGATCCGGCGATCCATGAGGCGTATCGGCCATCCAGTTCGGAGAAGACGAGCGGCGATACAGCTACACCCTAATGGTATGCCCGCGGCGGTGCCGGAGCGAACCGGGCCGTGATCGGGGCTGCATCGTCGGGGATGCCCCGCTCGTCGCAATAGAGAATTGCACAATGTTTGCTGTCGCTTGCCTGCATCCGGTTGCACAGTGCGACCAGATCCTCGTCGGCGTCGACAACCGTCCCTTCGAAGGGCTGTGCCGTTCGCGGGTCGTACTTGCAGTCATCGAGGGCCACCCACCGCCCACGGAAATCTTCACTTCGACAAATTTGGAGCCACGTCAGTCGACTGCCCATTCGGTCTTCCTCGAGTCCCCGCGCGCCAAGCCCAGCGAAACGCCGCCGGCTCGCCATTTCGCATCGTGTGCGGATCCCCTACCTCGGGCAATCGAATAGCCGTCCCTTCGCGGGGGGTCAAGCAACGGCCTGTAGCTTGGCGAATACATGAGCTCATACGTTCAGGTCAAGTGCGGGGCGCTCAAACACCAATACGGCGCAATTTCCCGTTGCAAAAGCGGGTGAAACCAGCCCCGGTCCGATTGGGGGCGTATTCCCCCCGCCCCGCTGACGGTCGCCGTGGCCGAGGACGTGGACGTGGACGGCCCGTAACCGACCGTGATCACCCGCGTTCGGCCCCACCACCGTCGCGGTCGCAATCTCGCGTGCTAAAGCTTGCTCCGTGAGTATGCCCACCTGGACCCCCGACTCCTGGAAATCCAAGGTCGACGCCCAAGCCATCGATTACAACGACGCCGGCGCGCTCGAGCGCGCGTGCACGCGACTGCGGCAGCTTCCCCCGCTCGTGACTTCGTGGGAAATCGAGCGGCTGAAGCAACTTCTGGCCGAAGCGCAGCAGGGCCGGCGCTTCGTCGTGCAGGGAGGCGATTGCGCCGAAACGTTGGCCGATTGCCGTTCGCAGGTCATCGCGAACAAGCTGAAGATTCTGCTTCAGATGTCGCTGGTCATGATCCACGAGGGCAAGCGTCCCGTCGTTCGGATCGGTCGCTTCGCGGGACAGTATGCAAAGCCCCGGACCAAGGCCACGGAGTCGCGCGAAGGAGTTTCGTACCCGAGCTACTTCGGCGACATGGTCAACCGCGCCGATTTCACCGAGAGCGGCCGCCGCCCGGATCCCGACAACATGATCCTGGCCTACAGCCACGCCGCGATGACGCTCAACTTCATCCGATCGCTGTCGGCTGCGGGCTTCGCAGACGTGCACCATCCGGAATACTGGGAGCTCTCGTTCTTTCGGCGGGCACGAGTCCCCGACTCGCTCGTGAGCGAGTACGAGCAGACCACGCATCACCTTGCGGAGGCGCTCCGTTTCATGGAGGCACTCGGGGAAATCACGATCGAAGAGCTGACGCGAGTTGAATTCTACACCAGCCATGAAGGTCTCAACTTGCACTACGAGTCCGCCCAGACGCGCCAGGTGCCGCGGCGAACCGGGTGGTACGACTTGACGACGCATTTCCCGTGGATCGGCGAGCGCACGCGCGCGCTCGACGGCGCCCACGTCGAGTTCTTCCGTGGGATCCAAAACCCCGTCGGAATCAAACTCGGCCCGACCAGCACCGCCGATCAGGTGCTCCGCTTGATCGACGCGATCAACCCGAACGACGAGCCAGGCAAGATTGCGCTCGTGACGCGGATGGGAGCGTCGCGGGTGGCCGATACGCTGCCGGGGCTGGTCGAGGTGGTCAAGCGCTCCGGGCGGACCGTCCTTTGGGTGTGCGACCCAATGCACGGAAACACGCAGTCGACGCCTTCCGGACTCAAGACGCGGGACTTCGATCACATCTTGCGCGAGGTCGAAACCACGGTGGACGTTCACGACGCGTGCGGCACCTACCTGGGTGGAGTCCACTTCGAGCTCACCGGAGAAGACGTGACGGAGTGCATCGGCGGTGCGGCCGGAATCACGGTGGACGATCTCGACAAGAACTATTCGACTGCCTGCGACCCCCGTTTGAACTACCGCCAAGCGCTCGAGATGGGGTTCCGCCTGGCCAAGCGCCTCGGCAAGCATCCCCTGCCGGTGCCGCGGGAATCCAGCCGCTCGGTCGGCTTGGACGCGGTCAAGGCCGCTCTTCCCCGGCCGTCCTCTCCGTAAACGAACCGAGGGAGCCGTGTCGTCGCCATTGGCCTCGATCACCTCCCCGGACAGCCAATCCCCAGAAGGAGGCGAGGCCGCCCGCATCGCGCTCGCCGCGGTCGTCGCGTCCGTGTGTGCCTGTGCCGGCACGCCCAATCGGTTGGCCGAGGCGCCGCCCGCGGGCTTGGCGGAGTCCGGGCTCGACGCGGCCCTCGATCCAACCGTGCGCGGGGCGCGCCTATTTCCCGCGGGACTCGACGAAGCGCATGGCTGGGGTGTCGAACCGGGCGGGGGGGTCCGGGCGATCGTCGCGGGGATGCGCGTCGTGTCCATGGCAAGCGGGGCGATGTTCGTGGCGAGCGACCGGCTGGCTGCCACCCCATCGAGCATCGCGGCGATGCCGGAGCGCCTGGGCGGAGGATTTCTCTTCGGCATCGGGCCTCACTTGTGGCGCTCGGAGACCTGGCTCGGAAGGGCCAGCGCCCTCTTCACGTCCTCCGCGCCCGTCGCGCAGCTCCTCGTCGGCCTCGACCGCGTTTACCTGCGCTCGCCGCAAGGAAGTCTGGTGGGGCTCGACCCGCGGACGGGAGCGCACGTCGGACTGGGACCGCTTCCCGCGTCGCCACACATCGGCCGGGTTGCGGCGTTGGACGCCTGGCGGGCGGTGGCCGTCGCAGACCTGCGCGGCGCGCTCATGACCCACGACGCGGGCTCGACCTGGTACCCCTTGGATCTTCCGATCGAGCCGAGCGACGTCGTGCCGTTGACAGAATCGTTTGCGGTGGGCGGGTTGGACGAAGCGCGGCAAGTGCAGTGGTGGGAGGTGCGGTCCGACGGCCGGACGACCAAGTTCTCGACGACCGGGTGGCCTGGCGACCGATCGCCGGCAGCCGAAGGCGGATTCCCTTCGTCCGGCGACGGGCCGAGCCTCGACGCTTCGGTTCGCGCGTTCGGGCCGCGACCCCTGGCGAGCGCCATCGAAGACGGATGGCCCTTGAAGGACGGCACGGCGCTCGTCGCGCGAGACGGAGCGCTCGCGCGGGTGCGTCTGAGCGATGGCGCGCTCGTGGAGAACGCCGCGGACGCATTTTCTCTCAATCCGGCGCGCTGCCACCCTCTCCCGCTGAGCTTCGACGGCGCCGTCGCTCCGCGAGGCCAGGAAACCGGAGCACTCGGCTTCGTATGCGGTGAACCGAGGGGGCGCACGATCATCTACCGCTGGGACGCCCGAAACTCTCGCCTCGTCGCCCTGAGAAGCTTCCAGAATCCTCGCCAAGTGCTGGGGTTCGGGAACGGCGCGCTCGCCGTGCGCGGTCCTTGCTCCGCGGAGGGACCCGGCGAGTCCGAGGGGGACGAGCAGCCGTGGTGCCTGCTGCCCCGCGGTAGGCAGTGGACCGAAACCGCGTTTCGAAGCGATGCGCGACTCGTGGTCCTCGCGGACGGACGCACCTTGCTCGTGCACCCACCGCGCTCCGACGACTTGGCGACCGCGCATCTTACGGTTGGCGAAGGCCCCCGAAAATCCGAGGTTATGGTCGCCTTTCCGCCGCTCCACGCGGACGTGGCCCACGCGCTCCGTCTGGGTATTTGGATGGACGGCTTCGAAGAACGGAGGCCGGGAGTCGTCGGCGGCTGGGTGGAAGCGGCAGGCTCGCTCGTGGGAATCGAGATCGCTTCCGACGGCGAGGCGAAAGTGGGCGAGTACATCCGCGACGCGGGGGCGCCGATCGCGTCGGGGCGGTGGGGCTTCGGGTGGACGGCGTCGCGACGCGGCTTCGAGACGACGAATGGCGGAATGACGTGGGCGAAGATCGCTCTTCCGGAACCCATCGCTTCGGGTCGGGCCGTCCACGAGCGCGCCTGCGGTCCGGTCGGTTGCATGGCCGCGGGCTGGCTTCGCGTGGGCTGGGGGACGAACGAACAGGCACCGGCAGAAGTGCCCGCGCCGCGACCGCTTCGTCCTGCGCATCCTGCGCCCGGCCTCGATCTCGACTGCCAACCCGCGGCCGGCGCCGAGTCGGACTCGGCGTTCGGATACGGACCGGGGCTCGGCCCGTCCGGTCGGGCGGGCGCTGCAAGTCCAGGCCGGGGTGCCGTGTCGGAGCTTCCGCCGTTCGGGGGAATGAGTGGGCCGTGGATGCCGGCCGACGATGTCGGTCTGAGCGTCGAGGCCGGGTCAGCTCTCGAGCGCACGCTTCTTTTGCGACCGACGCCCTGGGCGCGCATCTACGCTTGGGGGCCGAAGGGCGGCGACTGGGACCCGCTCGGACGCTGGGAAGTGCGCTGGCAATGGCCGTGGGGCGGCTGGCAAGACGTGCGCTCGTCGAGCCCAGCGGCCTCCCCCTGGCCGAGCGTCGAGGCCGCCGGACGTGCCCTCGGCGCGGGGCCCGGTACACCGCTGTTTTGGGCCCTCGTCGAGAGTGACGATCCAGGTCATGCGCTCCTGCTCTCCCGCCACGCGGCGGGCGCGACCGCCGCAGAGGTGTTCGTGCTGGAAGCGGGACGCCCTCCCCTGCAGGCACGTCGTGCGAGTGGGGATGCCTTCTACGAGATCGAAGGCGCCACGCGGATCGGCGGGCGCTGGTACATTGCGACCGCGCAGAGCCCGGGAGAACTGGCTGCAACGGTCGCGTGGTCGTTCGATGGCGCGGTTGCGCGCGAGTTGGCGCGCCTGCCGCGGGCCGGCTTCGAGGCACGCCCCGCGCTCCGGATGGCACGACATACCGACGGCCGAGCCCTCGGCCTCGTAGTCGACGGTCAGCCCGACGAGCTTGCCGGAACGGTCACCCGCTGGGTAGCCGGCGTCGATGTCGAGTCGGGCTCCGTCGGAACCCCCGAGCCGCTCGCTCCGGTCGACCTCTCCGACAGAAGCGTCGGAGCTTGCACGGGCGACGACACGGGTTGGGAAGTCGACGTGCCATATCCAGGGCAGGTACGGCTCCGCGTCAGCGGGCTTCCGGAGTCGTCGCTGCAGGCGGCTGTCGCGCGAGTGGTCCTCTCGCCGGATCGCGCGTGCGTCGAGCGTGTCCGCGGCGCGCTCGCGCTTGCGGACGGATCTCCGCCCGACGCGCTGACGAAATTGTCGCGTTCGCCGACGCCGCGCTCGCGCGAAATCGTGCGAACGGTCAGCACGAGCGTTCTCGTCGCGCATGCCCAACGTTTCGCTCTGCGCTGCGCAGTGCGATGACGCTCCCAGAGGGGCCGCATCACACTGTCGTGCAGAGGCGAGCGCTGCTGCTTTCAAACTTGCACGGATCGACGGCCGCTCCCCGCGATACTTCCGAGCTTTTCGCTTGGCACGTGCTCTGCAAGGTCTAGAGATGCCCGTGTGGAGTGAGGCTGCCCCCCCGGCCCCTCTGCGCGGGCACTTTCTATTTTGTCTCTCGGCTCCCAAGTCCGAGGAGCGAGACCGGCGGTCCGGGGTCCCAGACGACGACGTCGTCACCGACCAGGCGTGCGTCGAAGCGGCGTTGATCGGCGCAAAGGCCGCGCGGTGCCATCAGGCGGCCGGACGCGAGTTCGAAGACGTATCCGTGCATCGGACACGCGACGCAATCGCCCTGCCGCTCGCCTTCGCTGAGGCTCGCGCCTGCGTGGTTGCAGGCGTCCTCGATGGCGTGCGGCTGGCCATCCACGAGCGCGACCATCACGTGAAAGGGCGGGTAGTCCAGCCGAACCAGCGAGCCCCCTGCGAGACTTTCTCGCGGAACCCGACCCACGAGCATCGGCTGCCCACTCACCGTCCGAGCCCGAGCGCCGCAAACACGGCCGCCTCGTCGACATCGCCACCGGCGAGCGCAATCGTTTCTACGCGCGCTCCGTGAGTGCGCTCGCCACGCGCGACCATGCACGAGTGGCTGAGGGTGAGACGGCACCCCGCCCACCTGGGCGACAGGTGCTTCTGCAGCGCCGCCACCACGCGCTCGCCGATCTGTTCTTGGAGCGCAAGGCGCCGCGCAAATGCGTCGACCGTGCGAGCAACCGTCCCGATACCGACCAGGTGCTCTTCGGGCGCGAACGCGACCGTCGCGTTCCCGACCGATGGCATCAGGTGGTGCGGACAGGTCGTTACGACAGGGATGTCACGGACGATCACGAGCTCGGTTCGACCCGCGAAGACATTGCTCGAAAGAAGTGCGTCGACATCGACGCCATATCCGTCGAGGAGATCCTCCGCGTATGCCCGAGCGACCCGCGCTCCCGTGCCCGCGATCTCGGGAGTGCGGCCGGGGTCTTGCCCGAGAGCACGAAGAAAGGCATCGATCGCCTCAGCCGCTGCATCGAGGTCCATTGCATCAGCCTAGCAAGCCGCGAGCGGGTGGGAGACTTCTGCTCGCCGTTTGTCGTCGGATTGGGTCAGGCCCCGTGGCTAGTTGAGATGCCTGCTCCGCATCGTTGGCTCGATCGCTTTGCGCGCGACGAAGCCCTCGTCGAGTCCGTGATAATGCGACACGGCCTCTTCGCCGTACTTCCAGCACAGCCACACGAGCTTGCCGTCGACGCGACCATAGAAATCTACGAGCCCGGTGCGCGGATCCTTGAGCACGGCGCCCATCGCCTCGACTTCGCGCCATGCGTCCCGATACGCGTCGATCCGCTCGAGAAGCTCGCCCTTGAGCTGTCGCACGTCAGGGGGATCCAGGTCGTCGACTTGGATGGTGTCGGGGGCCCGACCCACGACGGCGGCCAGTTGTTCGAGTCGGCGTTCGATTTCCGAGCGACGCTCCATCTGCGCCCCCATGAGGACGCGCAAGCGCGGGACGAGCGCATTGACTGCCTCGAGCGTGAAGACGGAGGGCGCTTCTTCTGCCATGACGGGAACCATGATGCCCGCATACCGCTCATGACGGCAAGACGGTGACGAAAATGCGGGTCAAGCAATAGTCGGCGACGAGAATTGCGATCGACACCACGACCACCGTGCGCGTCGTGCTCTGCCCCACCCCTTCGGTGCCGCCGCGCGTGGTCAATCCAAAATGGCATCCGACGATGGCAATGATAAAGCCGAAGATGGGAGTCTTCGCCAGCCCGGAGAAGAGGTCGCTCAGGAGTACGGTTTCGAGCGAAGACTGCATGAAGAGGCGCGGGCGGATGTCGTATTCTACGTCCGCGACGAACAGCGCACCCAGCGTCCCAAGCGCGTCGGCGAAAACGCTCAAGAACGGCATGACGATCATCGCGGCGACGACGCGCGGCAAGACGAGCTTCTTGGCCGGATCCCCGCCGAGCGCGCGGATTGCGTCCACCTGCTCGGTGACGTTCATCGCGCCGACCTCCGCGGCCATTCCGCTGCCGATGCGCCCCCCGACGATGATTGCCGTGAGCGTCGGCCCGAGCTCCCGCAAGAAAGAAAGAACGATGACGCGCGGGATGTATTCGATGCCTCCGAAGCGCTGCAAGCCGAACGCGAACTGGATGGTCATGACCATCCCGATGAAGACGGAAGTGACGGCCACGATGCCCAGCGAGCGCACGCCGAGGGATTCGATTTGATAGATCGTCGACGCGATTTCGAGCGGACGGCGAAAGAGCGAGATTGCGGTACGTCCGGTGAGGATGCCGATCGCACCCATGTGATCGATGAAGGCGGCAATCCGGTCCAACAGCCAGCGCTTCGGAGCGTGCGCCGGAAGCGGAGGCGGCAAGCTGGAACGGCCGACGGACTTCGTCGATTCGGGAGCCTTGGGGATCACGGATCGCCCCGCGGAGGTCCCGCCGGCGGCGCGCTGCCCAACGCCTTGTGCGGCGAAAGACCGTGCAGGCCGAGCGTGAATCGTTCGAAGTCGGGCGCGCCCTCGGCAAAGTGATCGGGCGGCGCGACATAGACGACGTCGTAGACGCAGCCGTCCTTCTTCATGACGTAGATGTCGTATTGCATCGGCACCCCGTCGAGCTTGGCGTGAAGCAGCGTGTGCATCGCCTCCCGCCCGTCGAACGGAATCGTCAAGCGACTCTCGACCTCACGTTCGGTCGTCCCCATGATGAGGTGTTCGGTGAGCACCGACAGCGGCGCATCGTCGTCGCGACGACCGCATCGCACGTCGAACAGGGCCGCGCCTTCGCGGGCGTCGTCGCGAAACGCGAGGTCCGCTCCGTCGACGTCGACGCGTCTCCAGGCCGCGGGCCGGGGCCCGAAGTACACTGCGAGGTCGCCCTTCCGAAAGACGCCGTCTTCGAACGTCTCGGCGTGCGCGCACGCCGAGAGAAGAAGGACGACGAACACGAGGACGGATCGGCGCATGCGTGTCGAGCAGCAATACCACGCCCTTTCTGGCCCGTACTCGTGCCCGTGCCCGAGGTCCATTGGACCGGTGCGTCCGCGCCGGCGCAATCGAGCGGGCATGGGCACCCGGCGCGTTGCGGCGGACGACGAAGACGGTCCCTTCAGGTCATGTATTCGGCGTTGATCTCGACGTACCGCGCGCTGAGATCGCATCCCCATACCTTGGCGCCGTAACGGCCCTCCCCGATGCGCACATCCACCGGGATGCGGGTCGAATCCCGCAGCTTGCGCGAGAGGGCGCCCGCGTCGGTGCCAATCAGTTCGGAGCGCGAGAAGACCACCTGACCCATCATCTCGATGACGACGTCGGCCGGAGCGATCGGATGCGCGTCCAGCCGCTCGTCGGGTTTGCCGATCGCCATGACGATCCGGCCCCAGTTTGGGTCGCCGCCGTGAACCGCCGCCTTGAAGAGCGGGGAGTTGACGATCTTTTTGGCGACGATCTTGGCGTCCCCGGGAGAGGAATCGAGCCGAACGGTGCACTCGATGAGCTTGGTCGCGCCTTCGGACTGAGCCACGATGTCGCGCGCCAGCTTGATCGACATGCACCGGATCGCGTCGACGAAATCGGCCTCCGCATCGCCTTGGATCGGTACCCCGCCGGTCGAGAACAGCGCCACGGTATCGCTCGTACTCGTGTCGGAGTCGACGCTGATCGCGTTGAACGTGCGTTCGACCGCGTCTGCGAGAATGGCGTTCAGGCGCGCCGGGGGGACAGCGGCGTTGGTGAAGAAGTAGGCGAGCATCGTCGCCATGTTCGGCTCGATCATCCCCGCCCCTTTCGCCATCGCGCACACGACGACGTCGCCCATCTTTACCGAACACACTTTCGGGCCGCGATCGGTCGTGAGAATGGCGCGCGACACCTCGTCGAGGGCATGCGGGCGCAAGTTCTTCGAGAGGCCGGCGACCGCGCGTTCGAGCTTGTCCATCGGAAGAGGGACGCCGATGACCCCGGTACACGAGAGCACGACGTCGTTCTCTTCGACCGCGAACTCCGATGCGAGCCAGCGCGCGAGCGTTCGGACGTCCGCGTCCCCGTGCGGGGTAAAGACATTGGCGTTCTTGCTGACGACGGCGAGGAGCTGCGCATGACCATCGGCGAGCGTGCGCCGGTCGAAGACGATGGCGTGCGCAGGGCAGCGGCTCTTGGTGAAGACAGCCGCCGCGGCAGCGCGCCGCGAAAGCTTGACCACGCTCAAATCGAGCACGCCCTCGTGCTTGATCCCCGAGGCCACGGCGACGCTCGAAAGTCCTTCGGGCTGGTGCGCGAGGGAGGGTTCGATACGGATCTCGCGCCCCGTCGTTCGCGACTGGAACGAGACGACGTCGTCGGAGGGGTCTTTGGACGCGGCGGTCTCGAGGTACGCGTTCCAGTCGTCGAAGAGTTTACGCTTCATGGACGCCAGATCCCGCGGTTCAGTGTGCGGCGGTCTTGACGTACTCGCCGTACGCCTTCGCGTCCATGAGCGCGTCGATCGCCCGCGCGTCGGTCGGAACGATCGCGATCATCCACGCCTTGCCGAAACAGTCTTCGTTGACAATCTCGGGGTTGCTGGCGACTCGTTCGTTGACCCGCGCGACTTTGCCCGCGACGGGTGCATAGAGGTCGCTCAGCGTCTTGACGCTCTCGATCGTGCCGAACGGCTTGCCGGCGGACACCTCGTCGCCCACGTTCACGTCGAGGTTGACGAGCGTGATGTCGCCGAGCTGCTCGACGGCAAACGAGGTGATGCCCACGGCGACGTCTGCGCCGCCCGCGCGGACCCACTCGTGATCTTTGGTGTAACGGAGATCGGCGGGAAGCTGATCGCTCATCTACTTCGTCCTTTTGTAAAATGGTGTCGTCACGACGATCGCCTCGATGTTCTTTCCGCGGCAGTCGACGAGCAAGCGCGTGCCGATCGGCGACATGGTCGCGGGCAAATAGCCGAGGCCGATGTTCTTGCCAACCGTCGGTCCCGGACTGCCGCTCGTGCAAACGCCCACGTCTCTTCCGTCCGTGTCGCGGAGGACATAGCCGTGACGAGCGACGCCCCTTCCGATCATCTCGAAGCCAACGAGTCTCCTCGCGGGCGGCCGTGCGTTGACGTCCGCCAGCGCAGACCGGCCGACGAAGTCGCCTTTGTCGAACTTCACCACCCACCCCAGGCCCGCCTCGAGTGGATTGGTCGTCTCGTCGATGTCGTTTCCGTAGAGCGCCAGGCGCGCCTCGAGCCGCAGCGTGTCGCGTGCGCCGAGACCGACCGGCTTGATGCCCAGCGCCGACCCGGCGTCGAGTAGGGCGCGCCACACGACCGGCGCGTCGTTCCATGGGCAAAAAATCTCGACCCCGTCTTCGCCGGTGTACCCGGTTCGAGCGACCGTGCAGCGAACCGCGCCCAGGTCCGCTTCGCGCAAATGGAACGACCGCAAGTGCGCGAGTTCGACCGCGTCGCCACCGAGCTTCGCAAGCACGTCGAACGCGCGCGGTCCCTGGAGGGCCATCAGGGCCGTCGAGTCGCTCCTGTCCTCGAAATCGCAGTGCGCGTCCGCTGCGCGGGCGAAATGCGCGCGAATCTTGTCGACGTTCGACGCGTTGCACACGACGAGCCAGTCATCGCTCGTGCGGCGATAGACAATGAGATCATCGAGGATGGTTCCGCGCTCGTTGCAAGCGCACGTGTACATCGCTTGCCCGTCGGCGAGCTTCTTCGCATCGTTGGTGACCAGGTAGTCGACGACTTGAGCGGCGTACTGCCCACGGAGGGCAAGCTCGCCCATGTGGCTCACGTCGAAGAGGCCGGCCGCCTTGCGGACGGCCTGGTGCTCGTCGACGATGCCGGTGTACTGCACCGGCATCTCCCAGCCGGCGAAGGGGACAATGCGAGCGCCGAGGGCGACGTGCTCGGTATAAAGGGAAGTTCGTCGAAGCGCTGGGTCGGTCACCGGCGCGGGAGGCTAGCGCATCGCGGGGGGAGTTTCCTCCCCCAGCAACGCGGGTTGAAAAAACCAGGCGCTCGTTCAGCGCCGATCGGGAGAGGCGAAGAGGTCGCTCATCGTCTTGACGGAGTCGTCGCACGCGTGATTGAGGCACGGCAGGTGAAGCCCGGCTTCGACCGACTTGAGGAGCGAGAAGTGCGTGTAGAAGCGGTCGCTCTGGACCCCGTGCGCGCCGTAGCTCGTGTCGACCGTCAAGACGACTCGGTTCGGGTAGGGCGCCGCGCTGTAGTCGTTCTCGTCCCACACGATGATGATCGCGTTATTTCCGTTCGGCCAGGTCGGCGAGTCGTGGATCGCCTTGACCAGCGAACGGAGGGCGAGGTCACCCTGGTAGATGAGGCCGGGGTTGAGCCCGACGAGGGTGCCGTTGTCGTTGGGGTCCTCGAAGCACGCCGCGGTGGCGTTGTTCTGGCCGTGCTGATCGTGGCACTGGTTGGGAACGATGAACGAGTACTCCGGGAGGTTGCCGGACTGAAGATCGTCGAACAGACCTCGAGCGCCGTCGAATCCGACAACATGCTGCAGGCCGCCCTCCTGCACGCTCTGGAAGTACACGAACGGGTCGTGCTTGGCTGCGTAGAGGTGGACGATGTTGCTCGAGGTCGCGCTGCTCCCGGCGAGGATGGCGGGAACGTCGGAGTTGTTGTCGAAGTATCCGTCGCTGTAATTGACGAGGTCCGCCCCGCCGTACGACACGCTCTCCTGGTACGACTTCCAGCCCAGTCCTGCTTCAGTCAGCTGATCCGCGATCGTCTTGCCGGAGATGCCGCTGGCCGCGGGAATCGAGAGCTTACCGTCGATCTCGGTGACCGAAGTGATGGCCGGGGGGCTTGTCTCGTTGGAGTTGTCGAAAACAGGCGTGGCCGCGTCCGTACCCGTGCCCTGAATCGGGCAGATGTTCGGGAAGGTGCCGTTGTCGAGCGACGGGGTGCCGAGGGCGAGGTTCGTCGTGCAGGTGGCGTTGTGCCAGTCCGGCGAGTTGTCGTTGAGCACGCCGAAGTTCGAACCGCCGACGATCTCGAGGTAGTTCGTCAAGCTGGGATGCGCGACGGCGTAGTAGTTCGTCGCGAGGTTGACGCGCTTTGCGTAGAGATTCATGAAGGGCGCGCTCGGATTGCCGATAATCTGGTTATACCCGTGATTTTCCATCATGATCACGAACACGTGGTCGAGATGAGGAACGCCGCGGGGAACGTTGCCCTCGGCGCCAAGCGCGGAGCCGGCGACGGAAAATGCCGTCAGAGCGGCAGCGACCGATGCGATTGTCTTGCTCGTCTTCATGGGAAGGCTCCAGCTACAGGCAGGCGCGGCCTGTCGTTCAGTGTTTCGCCTGCCCCGTATCGATGGGGGCACGGCGCGCGCGAAGCTAGGCGAGCCGAGTTACGGCCGAGCGGCCGTACCGTGACAGTGGCGCCAAAGCCGAGCCAGCCTCCCCGCGGCTCCTGGACACGCCGTTGCCGGCCGCTGTACTACGAGTCGGCCATGGGCGGGCAGGTACAGATCAGGTTTCTGTCCCCGTAGGCGTTGTTGATTCGACCAACCGAAGGCCAGAACTTCGCGGCGCGGGTCCACGGTGCGGGGAACGCCGCCTGCTCGCGCGAGTACGGGTGGGACCACACGCTGGCCACGACCTCTTCGGCCGTGTGGGGGGCGTGTTTGAGCGGGTTGTCGTCCCGGGACATTTGCCCCCCTTCGACGGCGGCGATCTCGCGGCGGATCGAGATCATCGCGTCGCAGAAGCGGTCGAGTTCCGCCTTCGATTCGCTCTCGGTGGGCTCGACCATCAGCGTACCGGCGATCGGAAAGCTCATCGTGGGGGCGTGGAAACCGTAGTCCATCAGCCGCTTGGCGATGTCGTCGACCTCGATGCCGGCGGTGCGCTTGACTCCGCGGGTATCCAGAATGCACTCGTGCGCGACCCGTCCGTGCTTGCCCCGGTAAAAGACGGCGAAGTGGTCGTGAAGTCGGCCAGCAATATAGTTTGCATTGAGAATGGCCACCTCGCTCGCCCGCTTGAGCCCGTCCGGGCCCATCATCGAGATGTACGCCCAGGAGATGAGAAGGATGCTCGAGCTCCCCCACGGAGCCGCGCTCACGGCGCCGATGCCCTCGCTGCCGCCGACCGACACGACCGGGTGACGGGGCAGGAACTTCGCGAGGTGCTCCGCCACGGCGATTGGGCCCATCCCCGGACCACCCCCTCCGTGCGGAATGCAAAACGTCTTGTGCAAATTCACGTGGCAAACGTCGGCGCCCACGTCCGCGGGTCGGCAGAGGCCCACTTGCGCGTTCAGGTTCGCCCCGTCGAGGTAGACTTGGCCTCCGTGGGCGTGCACCGTCGAGCAGATTCGCTCGATGTCCTCCTCGAAGATGCCGTAGGTCGACGGATACGTGATCATGATCGCGGCCAGCTGACTCGCGTACTCTCGGGCTTTGGTCTCCAGGTCGACGAGGTCGACGTACCCCTTCTCGTCGCAAGCGACGACCACCACCCGCAGCCCGGCCATGGCCGCCGAGGCGGGGTTCGTGCCGTGCGCGCTGGCGGGGATCAGACACACGTCGCGCGCTCCTTGATCTCGCGACTCGTGGAATTTGCGGATGACGAGAAGTCCCGCGAGCTCCCCTTGCGCACCGGAGTTGGGCTGCAGGCTCACGGCCGGAAAGCCCGTGATCTCCCCGAGCATCGCCTCGAGCTGCTTTATCACGATCTGGTAGCCGCGCGCTTGTTCGACCGGGGCGAACGGGTGCACGCGTCCGAACCGCGACCAGGTGACGGGCATCATCTCGGCCGTCGCGTTGAGCTTCATCGTGCACGAGCCCAGGGGGATCATCGAGTGAACGAGCGAGAGGTCTCGGCTTTGCAATGTGAAGAGGTACCGGAGCATCTCCGTCTCGGAGTGATGCGTATTGAAGACCGGATGCGTCAGATACGCGCTCTTGCGCTCGAAACCCGCGATCGCGGAAGGCGCCTCGGCCGCGAGCTCTTCGCAGGTGAACTCCGGGCGACTCCCGTCGTTGAACACCGCGAGAAGGGCGTCGACGTCCTGGGGCGAGACCGTTTCGTCGAGCGAGATCCCGATCGAGCGCTCGTCGAACCGCCGCAGATTCATGCGCCTGGCGCGCGCTTCGACGAGCCAGGCGGCCACTCGCCTCGGCTCCCCCGACACCCGTAGCGTATCGAAGAAGCGGTCGTGCGTTGGGCGCACGCCGAGCTTGCGCAGGCCGTGCGCGAGGGTCGCGGTCACGCCGTGGACCCGTTCGGCGATCGCGCGAATGCCTTTCGGTCCGTGATAGACCGCGTACATCCCGGCGACGACGGCAAGCAGGGCTTGGGCGGTGCAAACGTTGCTGGTCGCGCGCTCCCGACGGATGTGCTGCTCTCGGGTTTGGAGCGCCATGCGCAGCGCCGGCTTGCCACGCGCGTCGACGCTCGCACCGATGATTCGGCCGGGGAGCTTGCGGACCATCTCGTCTTTGCAAGCGAAGAACGCGGCGTGCGGACCCCCGTAGCCCAGGGGCACGCCGAAGCGCTGCGCGCTTCCCAAGGCGATGTCGGCCCCGAGGTCGCCCGGCGGGACGAGAAGCGCCAGCGCGAGCAGATCGCAAGCCATCGCGACCATCGCTCCGGACGCGTGTGCACGCTCGATGAGTTCCCGGTGGTCGTCGACGGACCCGTCGGTCGACGGATACTGCAGGAGCACGCCGAACGCCTTCGTCGAGAAATCGAAGGACGCCGGGGCGCCGATGACGACCTCGACCCGGTGTCCTGCAGCTCGGGTGCGGACGACGTCGATGGTCTGCGGGTGACATCCGTCGGAGACGAAGAGGACTCGGCGGTCGGCGGCGCCCCGAAATGAGTCCATCATCTGCATCGCCTCGGCCGCGGCTGTCGCTTCGTCGAGGAGCGAGGCGTTCGCGATCGCGAGCCCGGTCAGATCGGTCACCATCGTCTGGAAGTTGAGCAGCGCCTCGAGCCGACCTTGGGAGATCTCGGCTTGGTACGGTGTGTATTGCGTGTACCAGCCGGGATTCTCGAGGACGTTACGCTGGATGACCGGGGGGGTAATGCAGTCGGAGTAGCCCATGCCGAGAAACGATCGCCAGACCTCGTTCTCGGCGGCGATTGTGTGAAGCTGCTCGAGGAGCTCGTACTCGCTCTTCGCCGCGGGGAGGTCGAGCTTGCGGCGGAGGCGAATGCCGTTCGGGATTGTTTCGTCGATGAGCCGATCGAGCGACGCCGCCCCGACAAGGCGGAGCATGTCCACGACTTCTTCTTCGTTGGGACCCACGTGGCGAGAGACGAAACGGTCGGGATGCGCGATCGACAGCGGCATTGAGGGTTGGTGTTTAACGCCGACGACCGCCCCTGACCAGTCCGGCAGCGAGCGTCGCGTTCAGCGATCCCTCCTTCTCCTCGCCACCGGGACCGGGACGTCGCCGCTCCGTATGAAGAGCTCGACGCGGTCGTCGGCGCTCGGCGGAGGGACGGAGTCGCCCGGGGCGAGCTCGGACGGGTCCGTTTTGTGCTCGATTTGCGCCGTCCCCGAGCGTTCCGCGACCTCTGGACACGCAAGGAGCAGGCGATCCGCGAGAGTCGTCACGTTCGGGATGCGCGCGTCGGGATGGCGCGCCAGACCGGCGGCGACGACGGCGGCGAGGTCCTCCGAGGCCCACGGCGCGAGGTCCCGCAGCGGGCGAACGTCCGCCGAGACGATCCGTTGCATCGCCGCGATGCATCCGCCCTCGTCCGAGATCGCCGGCTGGCCCGCAAGCATCTCGTAGAGTACGGCGCAGAGCGACCACACGTCGGTTCGTCCGTCGAGGTGCGCGTTCCCTTGGCACTGCTCCGGAGACATGTACTGCGGAGTGCCGAGCGTCGTCCCGAACTGGGTGAGCGGCGGCTCCGCCTCGCCTTCCGTGCCGAGCGGCGGGGCCCATTTGGCCGGCTCGAGCTTGGATATCCCGAAATCGAGGATTTTCGTCACGAGCGCCCCGTCGTCGCGCCGCGTGAGAAAAAGGTTCGCCGGTTTGAGATCCCGGTGGATGACCCCCGCCTGGTGTGCATGAGCCAGCCCGCGCGCCGCTTGCCACGCGATCGTAGCCGCTACGTTCGTCTCCACCCATCGCTCGCGAGCGAGACGGGCCTCGAGATCCTCGCCCGCGAGGTACTCGATGACCATGTAGAGGCCCAGCCGCTCGTCGCGCCCGAAGTCGAAGATCTGCGCGACGTGCTCGCTTTCGATCGCGCATGCGGCCCGCGCCTCTCGGCGGAAGCGGGCCACGATCTCCGGAGACTCGGAGAACTCGGGTCGGAGAAGCTTGATGGCCAACCGCTTGCCGAGATCGACGTGTACGCACTCGTATACCGCGCCCATGGAGCCCGCCCCGAGGAGACTCCGGAGCTCGTACTTGGCAGCCACGCGCGCGCCGGCGCGCGAAGGCGCGTCACCTTTGGAGTCTTCCGCGGCCACTGGTGTCTTCTCCCCGCTCTGCAAAGCCCGCTGCCCGTCGTGGGCGGGTGGGTATTGTCGCTCGGGGGTCGAGGGGCGGCAACGCGCAGGGGCCAAGGACGCGCAAGGAAAGGTGGCATCTCCCCCCCGCGGTCGACTGCGGAGTGCGCCGTCCCAGGCTTTGATTTCGGTTCACCTCCGTACTAAGTGAGAGGTCTTCTTCACCAAGGAGCCCGCGCCACATGTCCCGTTATCGTTTCACGTCCGAGTCGGTCACCGAGGGGCACCCGGACAAGCTTTGCGACCAGGTGTCCGATGCCATCTTGGACGCCATCCTGACCCAGGACCGCAAGGCGCGCGTGGCGTGTGAGACGCTGGCGAAGACGGGCATGGTCGTGGTCGCGGGCGAAATCACGACGACCGCGCGAATCGACTTTCCTCAGGTCGTGCGCGAGACCGTGAAAGAGATCGGCTACGTCGGCTCGGCCATGGGTTTCGACTCCGCCACGTGCGCCGTGCTCACCGCGGTCGAGCGTCAGAGCCCGGACATTGCGCAGGGGGTCAACGAGGGCGACGGCCTGCACAAGGAGCAAGGAGCCGGCGATCAGGGCCTGATGTTCGGCTATGCGACCGACGAGACGCCCGAGCTCATGCCCGCGGCCATTCAATATGCGCATACCCTCGCGCGCCAGCTGGCCGCGGTGCGAAAGAAGAAGGCCGTCGACTTTCTGCGGCCCGACGGGAAAACCCAGGTCACGCTGGAGTACGAGAACGACGTGCCCGTGCGCATCGACGCGATCGTCGTCAGCACGCAGCACGACGAAAAGGTGAAGTACAAGCAGCTCCGCGAGGCCATCATCGACCTCGTCATCGAAAAGGCGCTGCCCAAGAAGCTCGTCGACAAGAACACGAAGATGCACGTCAACCCGACCGGTCGGTTCGTCATCGGCGGGCCGCAGGGCGACTGCGGGCTCACGGGTCGCAAGATCATCGTCGACACGTACGGCGGAATGGGCCGGCACGGCGGCGGAGCGTTCAGCGGCAAGGACCCGAGCAAGGTCGACC
>CAZVPE010000005.1:0-70064 GCA_964628155.1 uncultured Polyangiaceae bacterium
AGACACCCCTCTCCGCTTGCGGAGAGGGGCCGGGGGTGAGGTTCTCTGGGGCCGCCGCGAAGCAAAGGAGGGGGCGCCCTGGTGTGGGCCTTCTCTGGTTCTAGAAGGCGTGTATCCCCGGGGGACCTCGCTCGGCGCGCTTGTCTCCTCCGCCAGTCCTCAGCGCGCCGCGGGGGGACCTGTGTTGGGGGCCGCTCGACATTTCCGGCGCTTGTGCAAATGGGAAAGGCGATGGCCTCGCTCCGTCGTTTTGCCGTTTTCGTGGCCGGGGAGCCAATCGAACGCGTTCGAACGAAGCACGGCGGCTACGCGGACATCATCCGTCGCGCGGCAGGCGAAGCGCCCGCCGAATGGATCGACGTCGACGTCCGCGACGGCGCACCCTTGCCGGAGCCTTCGGCGCTGGCGGGAGTCGTGGTGACCGGGTCTTCCGCGAGCGTGACCGAGCGGGCGCCCTGGATGGTGCGCGTCGAGGAGTATCTGAGGGTTCTGGTTCGCGAGCGCGTGCCGACGTTCGGCATTTGCTTCGGCCACCAGTTGCTCGGACAAGCCCTGGGCGGCGAGGTCGTGCGAAACCCGCGCGGTCGCGAGATCGGCACGGTGGACTTGGAGATAGTCGGTGGCGATTCTTTGCTCTCCCGGGCAGCTGCGCCCCTTCAAGCGAACGCGACGCACGTCGACACCATCGGGCGTTTGCCCGAGGGGGCTCGCGTCCTCGCGCGCACCGCGCTCGAGCCTCACGCCGCGGTGCGGTTCTCGGACGCGGCCTGGGGCGTGCAGTTTCACCCGGAGATGACCCGGAGCATCGTCCTCGACTACGTGGAGGTTCGCGCGGAGCTTCTCCTGCGAGAAGGACTCGACCCGAGCGCCCTCGCCAAGGGCGCGACCGAAGGCGCAGCGGGCGCGTCCACGCTCGTGCGCTTCATGGAGATCGCGCGAGAGAAGCTCGTCGGGGAGTGAGCGTCACTCTCGAGAAGGTGACATTCCCCTACGAGGGAGTGAGCTTCGCTTTCGAGAGAGCGAGCTACAATCCTTCGGGAGCGAGCTTCCCTCTCGGGGGAACGAGCGTCAGTCGCGAAGAAGTGGGCTTCACGCTCAAGAGAGTGAACTTCGCTCTCGAAGGAATGAACGGCAATCTCCGGGGGTGTGCGCTTCACTCTCGGGGAAGGGAGCCTCGCTCTCGAGGCAGTCAGATTCACTCACGAGAACGTCGGCCTCGCCCTCGAACGAATGAGCGTCAATCTCCGGGGAGTGGGCCTCATTGTCGAGGGAGTGAGCTTCACTCTCTAGAAAGTTGGCTTCTCTCTCGAGGGAATGGGCCTCAATCGCGAGGAAGTGGGCTGCACGCTCGCGGACGGCCGCTTCGTTCTCGAAGGAACGAGCGTCACTCTCGAGGCAGTGCGCCTGGTCGTCGAGGGGATGAGCGTCACTCTCGAGGGAGTGCGCCTCGTCGTCGAGGGGATGAGCGTCAATCTCGAGGGAGTGCGCCTGGTCGTCGAAGCGATGAGCCTCACTCTCGAGGGAGTGCGCGAGTGCGCCTGGTCGTCGAGGGGATGAGCCTCACTCTCGAGGCAGTGAGCTTCATTGTCCCGCAAGGGAACACCACTGCACTGCGAGCGAGCGGCGCTCTCCCAGGACCGGGCTTTCTTCGCCGAGGAACGAACGTCAATCGTCGCGCGATGAGCAACGGAAGCCGAGCGCCGCTTGGATCTCCCCGTGCACACGAGCTTCGCTCTGCGAGCGCGGAGCTCGAATACCGCGGAATCGAAGGCCGCTTGCTCGAAATCGAGCGCCGCTCGCCGGTCACGGCAGACAGCCCACGCGTTTCGTGTCGAGCACGATGTCGTCGTAGTAAATGTCGATCGGGTTGGCCGCGGGGTGCCACGCGTAATACCCGAATCCGAAATCGGCGAAACCGCCGACGAGGCCCGAGCCGACGCCGTTCAACGTGATGCTCGGGAACGACACGTCCTCGGTGCCGTCGACGTATACGGTCTCTTGGTCGGGGGCATCGTTGACCTCCCATTCGAGGCAGGTCCATTTCTTCACCGGTACCGTTCCGCCGCCCGAGTACTTCTCTTGTGTCCCCGGAGAGCTCGCGGCCTGACCGCTCGCGACCAGGAGGTCCACGTAGGTGAGCTGCCAGGCCGTACCCGCGGAGGCCACTTCGATGTACTTGAGGTTCGGAAACCCCGCCGTCCCTGCGAAGAAGAACTCCATGTGTTCGGCGGGGGGATTGGGCGTGATGAAAAAGTACGCTCGCCCGAAGAAGTGGCCGCTCAGCGCCGCGGGAGCGCTCTTCGTGATGATGAAATCGTAGCTGACGAGGTTCGGGTTCGCGTGAAATTGAACGGCGTATTTGCCGTGGGCGGCGGTCGTGGACTGGACCGTCACCGTTTGACCTCCGAAGGTCTTGGTGTCCCAAACGGCCGCGTCGATTTCACCGGATTCGAAGTCCTCGCAAAAGAGTCCCGAGCAACCGGCTTGGGCGTCGGACCCGTCCGCGCCCCGGCCGGGCAGCGGGGAGGCATCGATAGGGGTGGCCGAATCCGTCGCTTGATCCTTGCCGGACGCGCTGTCCTGGGATCCGCCGGCCGGCGCGGGGGAAGCCTCGCCCACGGCGCCGTCCGCGCCCTCGACGAGCGCTGGCGCCCCGACGGACGCGTCGCCCGCCGGAGCCGCCGAATCGGCGACCGCCTCCGGAACGACCGGCGTCGACCCGTCCTCCGGCGACGAGACCTGGTTCGGGTTGGAAGAGCCCGCTGCACCGTCCAGAGATGAACCGCTCCCCTGGTTCGCGGAACAGGCGCCCAAAAGCGCGGCCGCTGCCATGAGATATCTCGTGTGAATGGCGAACGGCACGGTCAGTGTATTCCGCGGACGGCGGGGGTCGTCCACTTGCCTTTGGTGGCCAGGGCGCTGGAGTCTCGTGCTGCAAAGTTGGTCACGCGGCTCCGCCCACGGTGGTCCGTTCAACATCACCGAGCGCTCGCTCCTCGGTCCCCATGGTAGCCAGACAGCATTCAAGGACCCCGGCACGTGAGCGGGCGGCCAGCGGCCCGTCGAGGAGCGGCCGTGATACCATCACGGTATTGTAGAGGGTTCGACGAATGAACGCGTCTCGTCTGTTCCTTTTCGTCTCTACGGGAATAGCGTTCGCTGTCGCATGTGGTGGTTTGATCGCGCGCAGCGGGGATTCCGGCTCGGGCGACGAAGCGGGCATTTCGAGTGGCTCAGGAAGCTCGATTGGCGACGCGGCGGGCAACGAGAGCGGGATCGAGGGGGGAAGCGGCGGGAGCGGCATGGCTCCGGACGGCGGTGCGGGCGGGGTCGAATGTCCCCCGGATGCGGGCTGCCAAAGTGCGGGGCAGCCGTGTTTGAACGCGGCAGGCTGTGGCATCGGCCAGCTCTGCTGCTTTGAGCCGGACGGGGCGGTTTTTCGCGCTCGCGGCCACCCACCTCCCGGCTCCACCATCTGCGAGAATGCGTCGTGCCCAGTTGGACGTGCTAGCCAGATCTGCACGACACCTGCCGAGTGCCCGAACGAGTATGGCTGCACGAATACGGTTTTCGGCATCAGCCTGTGCACGCCGCTCCCGTGCACGCCACCTGGGGGTACGAACCCATGCGGCGCAGGGGAGGTGTGCTGCACCAATGGAATGACCGCTACGTGTCAAGTCGCCGCAAGCACGGGGGGCTGCGCGACCCAGCAGCAGGTGTGCACGTCGGACGACCAATGCCCGCCTTCCGCGTCGCATTGCATCGACGCTGGGGGGGGGCTAGCGGTGTATTGCAGCCCGTAAGTGCTTGGCAAAGCCAAGAGGGCCGCGTGGCGTCCTCCCCGACTCCTTAATCGGCCTTGCTCGCGCGGTCGCGAATCGTTTGGGCGAGCTTCGTCCGCTGATCGGGGGTGAGCACGGGAGCAGCCGCCTCGAGGAAGCGAGCCATGCGCGTCGCGCCCCACCGCGCCATGTGTCCGTTCGCGGCCTTCCCTCCGGCGAGCGTCTTCGCGTCGAACGTGTCGCTCTTGAAGGACGTCACGAAGGCGTGGATGTGGTCCTGGACTTCCTTGTGCACCAAGTCCTGCGGACTGCCCTTCATTCGGTCGTGGAAGTTGGCCTTGATCTTCTCGGCCTCTTCCTTGGTCAGACCGAGCTGCTTCACGAGCGCCAACAGGTGACCGGAGCGGTGCTGACGGTCGTCCTGCTCGTCGCGCCCATGCGCGTCCTTCCACTTTTCCCAGTGTGATTGCACGGCCTCGACCAGCGCGGCCCGCTGGGGGGCGCTCAGCGCCGCGTGGAGCTGATTGAGGGCGGTCACCGATGGCTCTTGCAGCCCTTGCACTTGCGTCACGAGCTTGTTGATCGCCGCGTCCGTTTTCGAACGGTCGATGGCGCCCGCCGACACGCCGTCCGCAAGCGTCATCGCGAGTTCCTTTCCAGCCGCTCGCGCCGGCTCCATCTTCGCGACCAGGTCCGTGCGAATCTTGTCGACCGCCGTCCGTTGCTCGGCCGTCAGATCGAGATCCCGAATGCTCATCGCGATGAGCGCCAGGACGCCGCCATGATGCTGCCCGCGGTGCTCGTCGCCTTCGGCGAGCTCCGCTCCTTGGCTGCCTGCGCCGGGTTGGGCCGCGGGCGGCGGGCTGACCGGCGCCGCGGGAGGCGGGGCCGCCGCGGCCTGCGGGGGAGGCGCTGGAGGTAGCGGCGCGGCGGCAACAGGCGGAGGCGGCGGGGGAGCAGCCGGGGGCGCCGCTGTCGCGCCTTCGCACGCGCAGTGAGCCATGGCGACGCAGGTGACCAACAAGGCCCCCGCTAGATCGATGCGAACGCGACGGGTGGGAGTCATCGGGGTTTCCTTGATTGGCCAGGATATCGGCAGCGGCTGGTGCCGCTCGCCGAAGGTTGTACCAGTGGTTGGACCGCGAGGGGTACTACGGGCCCGCGAGGAGACACACGCCCATGACGCAATTGTTCGAGACGCAGTCGACCGCAGTTTGACAAGGAAAGGCACATTTCCCGTACTGCGTATTGCAGTGGTGCAATCCGCATATCGCGTCGCTCTGACACGGGAGTGCGAGCAGTCCTGGAGTCGCCAGGGCGGCCGTCGATGCGGGCGGCGCCGTGGGCGTTGCGACCGGCGTGGGCACCGGTGCCGGTGGCGCGGGCGCGTACGTGGGCGCCGGCGCGTAGGGCGTGGGCGCAACCGTTGCCGGCGGCGCCGGCGCGTACGTGGCGACGGGTGCAGGCCCGTACGGGGACGGGGGCGGCGCCTGAGGGTACGGCGCCGCGGCCGGGGCTGGATACTGGGCCGGAGTCGCGTTCGGATAGCCGGGCGGGGCCGGGGCCGAGTAACCGGGTGGAGCCTGCGTCGCGCCTTGAACCGGAGGCGGGTAGCCCGGGGGATAGGCTCCGTAGCTCGACGTCGGCGCGGTCGCTTGCGGCGAGTTCGCGCTGTTGCCACACGCACCCGTCACCAATAGAAACGTCGTGAACACGATGACCGCAGACAAGCGCATGGAGTCCCTCCGCGGCAGACTACACAACATCCGACGACGCGAAACAAGAAGAGATATCTCTATCCCGTTGTCGTCGTCACGCCCACCCTTCTACCGGGCGCGCCTTCTCTCTCCCACGGTGAGGGCCCGCCGCGGCTCACCCGTGAGAACGCGCATTCGCATCAGTCCCTCGGGCCCCTCGGGCCCCGCTGCACGGTGCGAACGGGCCGGGGTCGCGTCCAGAGGGCGACCGCGAGTCCGCCCAAGAACACGCCGCCCAGGCCCGGCCCCAGGCGAGACCACAACGAGGGGCGCGGCGTACATACGGGCACGGTCGGGGCCGGGCAGAAAGGCGTAATCGGAGGGGTGGGCTCGGCCGCCGAAGGCGTCCATGAAACGAGCGCGGGCGGGGCGCTGTTCTTTGCAAACTGGCTGGCAATCGCCATCGCCGCTTCGATTTCCGACGGTGGACACGCGGCTCCGGCCGCGCGCATTCCCGCTTTGGACTCCGAAGTTGGCAATGGTCCGTTGCCATCGGCGTTGTAGCCCGCGTCGTCGGAGTTCGCCGCATCGGGCGCTCCGCCCGAGTCCACCTCCGCGGGCTTGCTCCCGAGCGCTGGCGTCGACGCGTCGCTCTGCGAAGAACCCACCGAGGACACTGTCGCGGCGCTCGATCGAAGCGTTTCCTGGGGCGCCCTCGCCGGGCGCGAAACGGGATACGCCATCACCTCGGCCCCATTTCGGAAGTAGGCCGCGCCCGGACCGGTGCTGGGCACACCCGTCACTTCGGCGCCGTTTTGAAAATACGCCGCGCCCGGCCCGCGGGAGGGGACCCCCATCGCCTCCGCGCCGTTGGTGAAGTACTGCCGCGCGGCTTCGTCGATGTCCGCTTGGCTCGGCGCCGCACCGGCGGCCGCGAGCTCCGTCATGTAGCGGGCCAGAAGGTAGGCGGAGTCGAAAGTCGTCTGCGCCCCCAACTCGCCTTGCGGGTTCGCGAATCGGGGCGGCTGGCCGGCGAGGCCTTGCGCGGATGCGTCCGGTGCCAGAACGAGCACGATCGCGAGCGTCATCGCGGCGCGGCGCATGCCAATTGCGCATGCAACTCTCTCGCCGCACACGGCTGTTTCCAACCCGGAAGAAAGCGGCCACGATCCGCCGCTTTCCGCGCAAGCGATGCGCGGATGCGAATTCGATGCGTCGGTAAAGAAGGCAGGGCCGCCGTTCCAACCGCTCGTTTGGAGCCAGCCAGCGGAAGGCCACTCGGGCTGTAAATCCACAGAAAGAGAGGCACGCGACAGCTTTCTTGCTCGCGCAGCACGGACCCATTCGGGGGGTGGTAAAAGGGTGCGGCAGTTGGCTTCGCTTGGAATTGCCGGAGGACGAACCATGGGCAGAGGTAAGCACCACAGGGCCATGCGATTGGCGGCGGTCGCGTTGACACTGGCCGCGACCGCCACCGCACGCGCCCAGACTGCGGCGACCGTCGACGTCTCCGTGGATGCCACCGCGGCGGGTACCCCGCTCGAGCGCATTTGGGCGTTCCACGGGTATGACGAAGTCAACTATACGACGACGGCGGAAGGTCAGGATCTCCTCAAGACGCTCGGGACGATCCACTCGACGCCTCCGCACGTCCGATCGCACTTCCTCTTGAACACGGGCGACGGTACCCCTTCGCTCAAATGGGGTTCGACCAACGTCTTTACCGAGGACGCCGCGGGGAACCCAGTTTACAGCTGGACGCTGATGGACGGCATCATGGATGCCGTGACCGGCGCGGGCGCCTTTCCCTACGCCGAAATCGGCTTCATGCCCGAGGCTCTGTCCACGCACCCGACTCCGTACATGAACTCCGGAGTACGGACGCTCGACGGCGGCTGTTTTTATCCTCCGACCGACTATTCGAAATGGGGCGCTCTCATCACAGCGTGGGCGGGCCATTCGGGCACCCGGTACAACAATGCGGCCTCCTGGCAGTGGGAACTGTGGAACGAGCCCGACATCGGATACTGGCACGGCACGGCTGCCGAATATCAACAACTGTTCGACTACACCGAGGCCTCACTCCACGGCGTGCTCCCGAATACGCCGCTCGGAGGGCCGGCCACCGCGAGCCCGGGCGCCTTCCTGACGCAGTTTCTCCAGCACTGCGCGACGGGGACCAACGCCGTCACCGGCAAGACCGGCACCCGGCTCGACATGGTGAGCTTTCACGCCAAAGGCGGGACCGCCATCGTGAACGGCAACGTCGAAATGAGCCTCGGCCACCAGCTCGATCTGCACCGAACCGGGTTCACGGCGATCGCGGCGTTCCCTCAATACAAGCAGACGCCAATCGTGGTCAGCGAAGCCGATCCGGACGGGTGCGCGGCGTGCCCCGCGAGCACGACGCCTGCCGATGCGTACCGCAACTCACCGGCATACGGGGCGTACGAAGTGGCTATGATGAAGCACACCCTCGAGCTCGAGGCCGAGATCGGCGTCAACGTTCGCGGCCTCGTGACGTGGGCCTTTCTCTTCGAGAATCAGCCTTACTTCATCGGGTATCGCGTTTTGCAAACGAACGGAATTCATTTGCCGGTATTGAACGCGTTCCGGCTCCTCGGGAGTCTGAACGGGATGCGCTTGCCTGCGACGAGCACCGGGGCGATCACGGCGGATGCGATCATCGCAAACAGCGTGCGCGCGCAGCCCGACGTCGACGCCATGGCGGCGCTCAACGGGGCGCAGGTTCAGGTCATCGTGTGGAATTACCACGACGACCTCGTTGCAGCGACGCCTTCGCCCGTGCATCTCACGGTCAAGTTGCCGCCGACTTTCGGGGCGAGCGCGGTCGTGAGCCACCAAAGGGTGGATGACAGCCACGGGGACGCGTACACGGTCTGGACTTCCCAAGGCAGCCCGGCGGCCCCTTCCGCCGCGCAACTCGCTCAGCTGCAAGCGGCCGCCGACGATCTCACGTTCCAGCCTTCGCAGACGATCGCCGTCGCCGGGGGCGTGGCGACAGTCGACTTCGACCTGCCCCGATTCGGCGTCTCGCTGGTCACCTTCACGCCCGCCGGACTCGCCGACGCGTCGGTCGGCGATTCGTCCGGGGCGGGAGGTTCGGGTAGCTCGGGAGCGGACAGCGTGGACGCGGCCGCCGGGTCGAGCGGGGCTCGTTCGCCGTCCCCCGATGCCGCCGCTTCGGCCGGCGTCGGATCGAGCGGTGGCGGCGGAGTGAGTCCGGGCAGCAGCGGGAGCGCGACGGCGACGACCGGAAGCAGCGGGAGTGCTGGCAACAGTGGGGCTCCGCCGGACAGCGGGGGCGCGGGGGGCAGTGGGAGCACCGCGGGCAGCGCAAGCGGCGGCGCGGGCAACGGCGGGACCGCGAGCGGCGGCGTGCCCGGAAGCAACGCCTCTGTCCACCGTGGCGGGTGCGGATGCCGCTTGACCGACCCCGCTTCCACGTCGTCGATGAAGGCCGCAGAGGCGATTGCCTTCCTGGGATTGCCCGTGGCTCTGGTTGTTCGCAGGCGGCGGGGACGCGCAGGACAGCGCGGCGGCCGGGGCGGTTTCAGGAACTCACCCAGCGCGCGCGAGCGTCGCGATGGCTTCGTCGAGATCGTCCCAAGTCGAGACCATGCGAATCGCGTCGTCGCGGACGTCGAGAGCGGGGCCGCCCTCACCACCGATCCATATCGACACCCGGCGAGGTAGCTCGCCGAGCATCCAGCGCACGTGCTTGCTCGTGGCTTTGAGGTCGGAGGCCGGGGTCACGAGCAGGCCGACTGCGTCGGCGCCGTGGCCGCGTGCGGCCTTGACGATTTGGTCTGCGGGCGTGTCCACGCCGAGCAAGACGGCCGACACTTGACTAACGGCCAAATAGACTTGGACCATCTCGAGGCCGAGGGCGTGCCTCTCGCTCGGTAGGGTGGAAAGCAGGACGCGCGGGGCCCCAGCGCGATCCTCGTAGGCCGACACCAGGACGCGAAGCTGCGCGGACAGGCACTGGCTCAGCAGGTGTTCGTGCCGGACTTCGAGCTTGCCCTCCGCCCAGAGCGCGCCGATCCGGACGCTGAGCGGGTGCGCCACGTCGACGAGGAACCGCTTCGGTCCGAGCACCGCGGCGGCCTGACGGAGGCCGGCCTGCAAGGCCGCCAGGTCGTCTCGAGAGAGCGCCTCGACGAGCGACGAGATGGTCGGGCTCGCCGCCGACGCCCGCGGGGGCGTCTGCGAGGTGACGCGGACCAACTCGGCCAGTTCCTCGGCAGGCTTACCGACGATCTCTCCAGGCCTGTACCCCTGCTCGATGGCACGTCGAATCAGTTTGAGCGCTTCGACGTCGGCCTCGGAATAGACGCGGCTTCCGCTGTCCGTTCGCGTGGGGCGCGGGAATCCGTAGCGGCGCTCCCACATCCGCAGCGTGTCGAGCTCGATTGACGTCAGCCGGGAGGTGACTCGGATCGAGTATCGGGCGTCCAGGGACGCGTCCGACGCGCCGCCGTGCGCCAATGCTTTGGCCGGAGACTGGGGGGGACGCCTCGTTCGAGTTCGGACCACGTGCCACGGTAGTCGATTGGACAAAGAATCGTCAATCGCGCCTTTCAGGCCGGAGTGGGCCGAATATGGCTTGACATAAGTTGGACAAATAATAAACATCCCCATCCGTGGCGCGAGGCGAAGTTCCCCATGCGTCCCGCCATGCTCGAAGAGCGCGCGGGAAACCCGCGAGCAGGACGTCAGCCGCGCGTTCGGCGGGAGAGCCGCGCGATGCCTTCTTCGACGAGCGCGACCGAAGTGGAGAGGGTCTTTTTTTCTGCGGCGAGCGCCCGCCGAGCAGCTTCGTCGAAGGACAAGAGCTCGTGGTCGGGCACGAGATCCCAGAAGCTGGTACCGGTCGGGAGCAAATCGCTCGTAAGGCCCTCGACGAGCTCTCGTGCGACGTCGTAGTCCGCGTTCGTCACGATCTTGAGCCAGTAGCTCGACAAGCGGGGCGTCAGGATCGGCACGCTCAACGTGACCGGACGAGTACCGCGCAGGCTTGCGATCCGGATCAGGATGTCTTTCGCGCTCAGCACTTCCGGGCCAGGGAGCTCGTACAGGCCGGCCCGTGCGAGGGGCAAACGGAGCGCAGTCTGGACGCCGAACACGACGTCGTCGATGGCGATAGGCCGGGATCGGGTCGACAGCCAGCGGGGCAGCAGCATCGCCGGAAGACGCGACGCGAGGTCGCGGACAATCTGCCAACTGATGCTGCCGTGGCCGATCACCATGGCCGCGCGCAGCTCGAAGGTCGGGACGGGGCCGGATCGCAAGATTTCCCCCGTCGCGATTCGGCTTCGCAGGTGGCGCGACGGTCGTCCGCTCGGAGCGACGCCCCCGAGATACACGATGCGCTCGACGCCGGCGACCGACGCGGCCTGCGCCATCGCCTCGGCGGCCTCGAGTTCGCGGCGCTCGTAACTCGAGTCGCGACCCATCCCGTGAACGAGGTACACGACCGCGCGGACCCCGGAGAGCGCAGGCGCGAGCGTCGATCGATCGTCGACGTCGAGCCGAACCCAGGCGCACTCCGGATGGGCGGCGGCTGCGCGCGCCGGGTCGCGCGTGGCGGCGCGTACGTCGAAGCCAGCCGTCTTCAAACTCGGCAGGAGGTGGCCTCCGACGAATCCGGTGGCGCCTGTCAGCAGCACGGTTCCCGTCGCGGGATCCGCCTGCGTTCGAACTTGGTCGGATCGAGGCTCCGTCATTGCCGCCCGTCCTTAACTGGCCCGCTTGCTGCCGTTTGGCAATGGCGCGGCTCGGTTGAACCCGCGTGTCGCGCACCAAAACCGTGAAATGGGGCATTGCCGATGACGGTCCGGTCGCTCGTTTGGTTTCGTGGCAAAGAGCTCCGCGTCGCCGACCACGCGCCGCTCGACTCCGCTTCCCGTGCCGGAGAAGTCATTCCGGTGTTCGTCCTCGACCCGTACTTCTTCGACCCGGTTCGGGCCCGCGAACTGCCACACCGAATGCAGTTTCTGCTCGAATCGCTCGCTTGCCTCCAACAGGACCTCGCACACCTCGGTTCGACGCTCCTTCTGGCGGCGGGCAAGAGCGCCGAGGTCATCCCCCGATTGGCCGAGCAATGGCGCGTGGACCGAGTCGTTTGCCAACGGTGGACGGAGCCTTTTGCACGCGAGCGCGACCGGCGCGTCGCGGCTGCCCTTCGTGTGCCGCTCGAGCTCTTCGCGGGCGAGACGCTCCTGCCTCCCGAAAGGCTTCGGACCGGCGGGGGAACTCCGTACACGGTCTTTACGCACTTCGCTCGCGCCTTCGCGGCGAAGTCGCACCAGATCGGGGAACCGCTGGAGGCGCCTCGCCGGCTCCCGCCCATTCCCACGGACCTGACCGCGCCGCTCGCGGCTCCGATCCCGTCGCTCCGATCTCTCGGAATCCCCGACAACCCGCGTCTCGCGCGGGGCGGTGAAGCGGCAGCTTCCGCGAGACTGCGCGCCTTCCTGGGGGGCCCGTTCGCGACCTATGCCCGCGACCGCGACTTTCCCTTTCTCGCGGGCACCAGCGGTCTATCCGCGGACCTCAAGTTCGGTACGGTATCCGCGCGCACCGTGTGGAAGGCCGTGCGACGTGCCGGGGCATCCGAGCGCACGAGCCGTTCCAGAGACGTGTTCTGCAACCAACTGGTCTGGCGGGAGTTCGCGTACTCCACACTCTGGGACAGGCCCGAAGTCCTCACCGCGCCGTTCCGACCCGAATTCTCCGGATTTCCCTGGCGCGAGGACGACGACGCCTGGCGCGCCTGGACCGAAGGAACGACCGGCTATCCGATGGTGGACGCCGCCGCGCGCCAACTCTACGCGGAAGGACTGGTGCACAATCGCGCGAGAATGATCGCGGCGAGCTTTCTCGCCAGACACCTCATGATCGACTTTCGCCGCGGCGAGTCCCACTACATGAAGTATCTGGTCGACGGCGACTGGGCAAACAACGACCTCGGTTGGCAATGGTCGGCGGGCTCGGGGTGCGACGCGCAGCCCTACTTCCGCGTCTTCAACCCGACTCTCCAAGGGCAGCGCTTCGATCCCGACGGAGTCTACGTCAAGCGGTGGGTGCCGGAACTGGAGCGGATGCCAGCCGACTTCGTCCACCGCCCCTGGGAAGCCCCCACCGATGTCCTGCAGCGAGCTGGGGTCGTGCTCGGCAAGACCTATCCGAAGCCTTGTGTGGAGCACCGCTTTGCGCGCGCAAGATTCCTTCGAACGGCGCGCCTGCACACCCATGCTGCCCAGAGCCGCGGCGAAACCGCTCGCCCGCCCGGTCCTTGACAAACGTTGGACGCGGGCTGGCCACGCCATCGTGAGATCTTCCTCCGTCGGGGGATGCGGGTTGACAGAAAGTGTACATAAGTTATACAAAACGAATCAGTTGGTTGCCGGCCATGAATGCCCTTCGTCGACTCGCCCCGTTGCTCCTGTCACTCGTCGCCGGGTGCGTGCACCCCGTGCGCCCCGACGGGGGAACGGGGCTTCTGCCGGTGGGCTCTCCTGCGCCCGACCTCGCGGGGACGACGAGCGACGGAAAGTCGATTCGACTCTCCGCCGTCCGTGGTCACCCCGCCGTCGTCTACTTCTACCCGAAAGACGAGACGCCCGGATGCACGCGTGAAGCGTGCGCGTTTCGCGACGCGTTCGCAAAGTACGACGCGCTCTCCATCCCTATTTTTGGTGTCTCGCGGGATTCGGAGGACAGCCACCGCTCGTTCCGTACGCACCACGATCTGCCTTTTCCGCTGGTCGCTGACGAGGAAGGGACCGTGGCGCGTGCCTACGGCGTCTCGAGCATGCTGGGTATGGCATCTCGCGTTACCTTCCTCGTCGGCGCGGACGGTCGTGTCCGACGAGTCTGGCCCGACGTCGATCCGGCGGTTCACGCCGAGCAGGTGCTCGCCGCTGCACGCGGCGAAGACGGGGGGAGCCGATGAACCACGTCGTCGAGCGTGAACAGTTCGTGCCACGACCCCTCCACGAAGTCTTCTCGTTCTTCGCCGACGCGGCAAATCTCGAGCGAATCACACCGCCGAAGCTCCACTTCCGGATCTTGTCGCGTTTGCCCGTCGACATGCATCCCGGTGCGGTCATCGACTACCAGTTGTCTCTCTTCGGCGTTCCTTTTCGCTGGCGTACGCTCATCGAGTCCTTCGACGTCGGGCGACAGTTCATCGACGTCCAGCTCCGGGGGCCGTACCGGTCGTGGAGGCACGTCCACGACTTCGAATCGGTGGCAGGCGGAACGCGGATGCGCGACCGCGTGGACTATGAAATGCCGCTCGGTCCGCTCGGCGAGGTCGCCAACGTCGTTTTCGTGACTCGCCAAGTGGAGGACATATTCGATTTTCGTCGCAAGGTCATTCAGGACGTCTTCGCATCTGGACCTCGAGGCCAAACCCATGAACATGCCTGAACCCGCACTCTTGCGCGTCGACGTCGCCAGCGTCGCAAATCTGCCGACGAAATTCGGGGACTTTCGTATCCATGTCTTCACCAACAACCGCGACCGCCTGGAGCACGTTGCCATGGTCCGCGGAGACGTGTTTGGCGCCGAGTCCGTTCCCGCGCGCGTTCACTCGGAGTGCCTGACCGGCGACGTGCTTGGTTCGCTTCGCTGCGATTGTCGAGAGCAACTCGAGCGCGGACTCCAACAGCTCGGTGCGGCGCAGCGAGGCGTCCTTCTCTACCTGCGGCAGGAGGGGCGCGGCATCGGGCTCGCGAACAAGATTCGCGCGTACAAACTCCAGGAAGAGGGGCTCGACACGGTCGAGGCGAACCTCGCCCTCGGGTTCAAGGACGACGAGCGCGATTACGCCGTCGCCGCCGCGATCCTGCGAACGCTGGGAGTCCGCTCGATTCGACTGCTGACCAACAATCCGGACAAGATCGCGCAGCTGAACCGGTACGGCATGCGTGTGACGGATAGGGTCGCCCACGCGATTGCGCCGAATGCTCACAACCGCCGCTACCTCGAGACGAAGGCGCTTCGATCCGGTCACCTGCTCGACCTCGCCGAAGCCCCCGCTCGGGAAAGCGGCTTGGAGTGCAAAGGCACCGCATGAAGGGCGCGGTGGTGGGTCGTCCTTCTCGCACGCCGTGCCCGCCATCGGCGAGGCGCTGCGCGGGGTGAGCCGCGCACAGGCGAACGAGACAGTGCGCTGACCGTCGTGACGCGATGCGCGGACGACTGCGCAAGGTGCGCGAGGCGCGTCGCTTCCGCCTTCGGTTTGCGCTGAACGTCTCGTGACGATTGCGCGGCGAATCGCGAAGTTCACGACTGGCTCGCGGAGTGCAATCCTCGCCCGCGTTCCGCGCTGGCTTTCGATAGGGGCGCACACAGGCCGCCCTATCCGACAAGTCGCGGCAACCAACGAGGAGGCGCCGTGAGCAGACGTTCGTTCGTGCCACTTACCGCAGCGGCGGTTCTCATCACCCTCGAAGGCTGCGGTGGCCCCGTGGGCCTCACGATCGCTCTCACCGACGGGGGGCCGCTGGGCGCCTCTGCGAGCGAGAGCAATCCCTCGGAAGGGGGCCACGCGCTCGACGTTCCGGCGGACCCCTCGACTGCAGGCGATGCGGGTGTCGAGGACGAAGCGCCTCCGCCGGCCCTCGACGTCGACAGTGGCGCCGCGCACGCCGGGGACGCGGGCTTCATCGACGGCAGTCGAGAGCAACGGCCGTCCGACACGCGGCCGGCGCCGGACGCGGCAGTCGCACGTGACGCCGGCCTCGACGCAATCCCGACCCCCGCGGGGGACGGCGGCGCAGTGGAAGAGGGCTGCTCGGGAGGCTGGACGGGCCACGCAAGCGACGACACGCCCTCGCCCACCCCGGTCAGCGGCTACGGCGGCGTTCAAATCAAGATACCGACTGCAACGCAGATTCTGAGCCTCCATACCGTCCTCACCGTCCCGTCGAAGCCGCTCCCTTCGGGCACCCTCTTCCTGTGGCCGGGGCTTCAGCCGCTGCCGGGCTCGAAGAACTTCAACCCCATCGGCAACGGGGTATTGCAGCCCGTGCTTACGTGGGGCGGGACGTGCGCCCCCACCGCGCCGGAGTCCTATGCGAACTGGTGGATCTCGGCGCAGTACGTCAATACGTATGCGAAATACATGGGACACACGGGCTGCAACGGCGGCACCGGGATGACCGTGGCCGTCGGAGACTCGCTGGACATTACGATGACCCTCCAGGGGACCACGTGGCACCAAGTGGTGGTCGACACGCAGACCGGCGAGCAGGTCTTCTACGACATCGACATGCTCGGCCAGGCTCAGGACTGGGCGATTTTCTCCATCGAGGGCTATTCGTCGAAGCCCGTGACCGACGTCGTGTTCACGTCGACGAAGATCACGCTGGCCGCGCCCGAGTCGTCGGCGTGTCAGCCGAGCGTTCGCGGACAGAACGACTACTTTGCGACTCCCATGACGTCGAGCGACGGGCTTCAGTGCTGCGTCTCTCGAATCATCCTGCGCGGGCAGGGCGTGGCGGCGACGACGCCGAACGGACCGTGACGACGACGACCGAGGCCGAGCGCGTGGCTCTCCGGCGATCCCGCCCGCTCGTCGGTCTCGCCTCTCTCTTTCTCGCGGCGTCGTGCAACGTCCAGAGCACGCCCGTCGACCCGGGCCGCGGCGGCCTTGCGAACGGGCCCGCCGCGGGAAGCGGTCCGGATGGCGGCGCCGGTGACGGCACGTCGAGGCCGGGCATCGCTTCGAGCTCGATGAGCTCGGGCAGCGCGCCTCCGAGCGACGCGAACTCGGGCAGCTCGGGGAGTGGTGGCCCTCAGGGCGTGCCGAGGGGAACTGGGAGCAGCAGCGGCGGAACGAACGGCGCCGCGTCCTCGGCCGGCTCGGGGACCGCGGCGTCAGGCAGCTCTTGCGGCGCGACAACGGCGAGCGCGGGGGCTGGCTCGGAGGGCGCGACGGATACGGGCGCCTCGTGCCCCGTTACGGCGAGCGCTGTACGAGTCACCGAGATCGACGTCGGTATGTCGTACATTTATCAGGAAACCGACGCCGCCGGAGGCGACAACATCGGGCTCGCCCCTCTTCAGATCGCACCGATTCCATCGGGCGGCTCCCGCGTGGCCTTCATGGGGAAAGACGGTATGGTCCACATCGCCCAGCTCGACGCTGGCGACCAGCTGGTCTCGGGGTCGGTGTTCGGTATGCCCGCGTTCGACATGCAGGACGTCTACGCGGACGATTCAGGCGGAGTGGTGTTGGTCTCGCGCAACGCGACCGGGGGCGGGACCGGCAACTGCGGGACGCCGAGCAACCTTTGCGGCATTCCCCCGAACCCTCCCGACCCGTGCTGGGACATGTACATGGTGCGCTTCGACGGGTGCGGCCACGAAACGTGGGCGACGAAGCTCACGACGTCGAGCGCGTCGCTGCCGCCCTATTCCACGGGTCCGACCGGCCTGCAGGTGTTCATGATTTGGTGGTATGCGCACAACGGCCGGATCGCGTTCGACCCGACGAACAATCACTACGCCGGATATTACGGCGCGGCCATCAGCGTCAGCCAGGGCGGGTGCATCAACATCCACCAGGGCGACGAGATGCGCGTCGTCGACACCAGCGGCAACATCGTGAGCGGCGGTTTCGACTGGGGGTGCAGCCATAGCGCTTTCGAGCGCATGACGTGGGACGGCACGAAGTTCGTCACGGTCTGCAACAACGATGCGGATCCTGGAGGGAACAAGACCGGTCGAATGGCGTTCGCGCCCGCTTCCGCGACCATCTACCCGGTCAACGAGCTCAACGCCGAACTGGGCGCCGTCATCAAGGCCGGCGCCGGAGGCTACTGGCTCGTCCTCAGCGATGTTCGCCCGGGGCAACCAACGACCGCGCCAGCTCTCGACGACGTCCACCTCGTTCACACGACGACGGGTGCCGCGGACAGCGACATCACGCTGGCGAGCGACACGGGCCTGAACGACCGGGCGCCGCATTTGGCCGCCTTCGGCAAGAATCGAATGCTGGCGGCTTGGGAGACGTCGACGAAGACCGACCACCTGCTACAGACCGACACCAGCCGCAGGCTCTATCTCCAGGCCTTGGACGACACAACCGGTGCGGCACAAGGCGCGGCGTACTACGTGCCGGGCGTGACCGGGAGTCGCTACCAGGATTTTCGAACCTATTCGGACGGAAGCGTCGCCTACGTTGCGCCCGGAAGCAGCGCTTCCAAAATCAGAATCTTGCGCGTCTTTCCGTGTAAATGACGACGACTCGAGACCCGGGGCGGCGGTCAGCCGGGGCGCCGCGGCGATGTCCTGTCGAAGAGCGAGAGCTGCGCTCCGCTCGTCCCCGGAGCCCGGTGAAGTTGAGCGACGAGCGCGTCGATCGTGTCGGCTTCGGCGGCGGTCTTGTCGGGACGATACCGCACGACGCGAGCGAATCGCAGAGCGACCCCGCCGGGGTATCGGGGGCTCCTCTGCACGTCGTTGTAGCGAATCTCCACGACCAGCTCGGGGCGCACCCGAACGATCCATTTCGTGCGTTCGGAGGCGAGCTCGGTCAGGCGGAGGGTTTGCCAGTGCAGGACCGCGTCGGTCAGGCCCTTGAATGTCTTGCCCACCATCACGAACTCCCCGCGGTCGTCGCGCGCACCGAGGTGAAGGTTCGAGAGCAGCCCCGTCCTGCGGCCACTCCCCCATTCCGCGGCCAGCACCACGAGGTCCGACGTGCGGTGCTCTTTCACTTTCTGCCAGGCCCGGCCGCGACTTCCGAAGCGGTAGGACGAGCCCAGGTCCTTGACCATTACGCCTTCGTGACCTCTCGAAATGGCGTCGGCATAGAAGGCGCGCGCTTCGCCGACGGTCGCAGGCTTCATTTTCGGTGCGAGGAGCTCCGGAGGCGCGATTGCGCGCAGCGCGTCGCCGCGGGCGGAGAGGGGCGCGTCGAGCAGGTCCTTTCCGTCGAGGTGCATGCAGTCGAAGAGGAAGATCGCGAGCCGATCGCCCGCCCGTATCGCGCCTCCCGACACCGCCGAGAAGGAGTCCTGAAAGGGCCGAGGTTCGCCGCTGGGACCGATGAGGACGACCTCCCCGTCGAGCACCGCGGCGCCCGCCCCGAGCGCGTTGAGAGCGCCGAGAAGCGGTGCGCAGCCGGAGGTCATGTCGTTGCCGTGTCGAGAGTAGACGGCGATCCGTTTGTCGAGCTTGTGGACTTGTGAGCGAACTCCGTCGATCTTCCATTCGATTTGGGCATCGATGCTCCCTGCGAGCGCGGCATCGAGGGACTCGGCGGAGTTCGCGAGCATCGGAGCGAGCGGCCGGAAGAGCTCGAGCGCATGGGGAGGCGCACCGACCTTGCCTGGGCCCACGAGCGCCTCCGCAGCGCGCGCGATCGACCCCGTCACCAAGACCGCGCGGCGGACTTCGCTCTCGCTTCGTCCCGATAGATCGACCAGGGCGAGCAGCATCAGCCCGGTGAGGCTCCCCTGCCTCAGCGTGCCGGTGAAGGCTCCGACGAGGAGCGCGCGCTCCTGCTCCGTGAGCCTCTGGAACAGCGAGTCGACCTGCGCCATCGCTTCTTCGCGCGGCCCGCTCGCCGCGTGCGCGAGCACCTTCTCGACCTCTGCAAGCGTGATTGACGGGGCTCCGGCCGCAGGCGTACGCGACAGCTCCCAGAGGTGAGAGGGTCCGATGCCGAGCGGCCCGCACTGCGGCTCGGCGACGAGCCATCCCACGGCCGCGGCGATTTCCCCGGCGGGTACCGTGGCGAGGAAGTCGACGACCAGCTTCTTCTTCGCCAGCCGCGAGCGAGTGGCCGACACGCGCGACGACGTCTGCGCAAGCTCTGCAAAGAGCGTTTGCGGCAGGTCGGGCGAGGTCATCTCGAGCTCTCGCCTACCGCTGGTCGGTGCCCGGAATGTCGACCGGTCCAACCAGGCCCAAGCCGGTCGTGACCAATGATTCGGAAGCGTCCATGCTCCGGCACCAGGCTTCGAAGCGAGCGCGCGGTACGCCACGCCATCTCAGGTCTTCGAGCGACTCGGACAACGGAACCGACTGAACGAGCGTGGCAAGGCGCCGATAGAGATAGACTTGGTCGAGGTTGGCCGAGAGGGTCGCGGCGAGCGCGGGCGCGCCCCGCAGGGCCGGCTTCCAGTCGGAAGCGCGCAGCGGCACATTCTCGATGCGGCCGTATTCGTGAAGGAGGGCTGCGGCAGTCTTTTTGCCGAATCCCGGGAGGCCCGGAATGCCGTCCGCGGTGTCGCCTACGAGGGCGAGGTAGTCGGGAACGCTGGCCGGGGCGATGCCGCGCGTTTCGAGAAGTCCCTCTTCGTCCAGGACACGGCCGCGCATTCGGTCGACCTGAACGATGCGCCTTCCCCGCAGGCATTGTCCGAGATCTTTGTCGGGAGTCAGGATTCTCACTTGCTCGACCTCCTGCCAGTGGAGCGCCGCGGCGGTCGCGAGCGCGTCGTCGGCCTCCCACTCGTCCATCGACCAGACAACGATGCCGAGAGCGCGCATCGCGTCCTCGACGAGCCCAAACTGGCCGAGGAGCTCAAGGGGGACGCCCTCTTCGGTTTTGTAGCCGGCAAACAGGTCGTTTCGAAAAGAGCGGATCGGGTTGTCGAATGCGACGGCCATGTGCGTCACCCGTTCTTCGGGATCCCGAAGAAGCGTAATCATGGACCAGGCGACGCCGACCGTCGCTTTGACGTCGCGACCGGAGGGGTCGGTGTGGCCCGGTCGTTTGGAAAAGTGAGCCCGAAAGAGCTCGTAGGTCCCGTCGACGAGGTGCAAGCGCATGGCGCGTCAAGGGCCATAGCACCCCGACGATTCAACGACTGAGCTCGAGTGAAGGGCGACCTGACGTAAAATTTGAGCTTTTCCAGTCGGCATTACGGGCCGGCGTGGCGGTTGCGCCTGAGCGGCTGCCTAGTAACGTGAGCGGCGTGGTCTACGAGACATGGGCGCCCCGCGTAGCCTAGACCGAGCTGCACATCCGCGCCCGCGAAGCTCCTGCGGCCACAACGGGCGGACCCGGACCGTGCCGCTGATCGTCGGCTGGGTGGTCGGACTTGCCCTCCTTCTCGGAATGAGCACGTCGGCGTGGGCCCACAAGAACGGCATCGCGTCGAGCTGCGATGGGTGCCACTCGGGCGGCACGGCGCCAACGGTCACCCTGACCTCTGATACGTCGCCGGTCGAGCTTGGCCAAACCATCGTCCTTACCGTGATGATTTCGAACACCAACGGCCCGGTGGCCGGCTTTTTCGTTCAGTCCAGCGGGCCGGGGACCTTCAGCCTCGTGGATACCCCCGGAACGCAGCTCATGGGCGGAGGGGTGACCCACACGATGCCTCGCGCCGGAGTGAACGGCTTCACCACGTTCCGCGTGGGGTGGACCGCTCCGGCGGCCGAAGGAGGCGTCGACTTCACCGCCTGGGGCCTCTCGGCCAACGGAGACGGCACGCCGTCGGGTGACGCGGGGAGTTCGGCCTTTCTGTCCGTGGCCTACGGCTGCGGAGCAGGGACCAAATACTATACGGACAACGATCAAGACGGCTACGCGCAGAGCACCGGATACACCGTCAATTGTTCTCAGCCGAAGTACTACTCGACGGTGATGGGCGACTGCGACGACAATGATCCCGCCATCCATCCCGGAGCGATGGAAGTTTGCAACGGGAAAGACGACAACTGCAACACGCTCATCGACGAAGGGCTGCCCACGAGCACGTATTGCACCGACAGTGACGGCGACGGACACGGGGTTGCGGCCGGCCCGAAGGTGACCGCGTGTCGCCCCAGCCAAGGGTTCGGGCTCTGCGACAGCGACTGCAACGACAAGGACCCGACCATTTATCCGGGCGCTACCGAGGTCTGTAACTTCCGCGACGACAACTGCAACAACATGATCGACGAAGATCTGGCGCATTCGTGCGGCGTCGGCTGGTGCTTCCGCTACGGCTCGATCTGCTCGGGCAGCTGTACCCCAGGACAACCCGCGCGCGAGGTCTGCGACGGCATCGACGAAGACTGCGACGGCGTCGTCGACAACGGAACGAATCTGGAACTCTGCGGTCAACCGGGGCTCGTGTGCACACGAAGCGTGTGTGTCCCTTCGGGGGACGTGGGCGAAGCGGGACTGCCCCCTGGCGACGACGCCGCCGCCGTGAACCCGAGTGACCCGCCGCCGGTGGAACCAAGCGCCGACGGCGGAGTTGCCCGGGCGAGCGAGCCGCCGAACGATGGAAAGCCTGGCTGCAACGTCGTCCACGACAGCGCGGCGCCGTCCTTCGGCCTTTCGGCCGCATTGAGCCTTTCTCTGGCATCGGTCCTCCGGCGCGCACGGCGCGCGAGGGGCAACCGGGCTGCAGCGCACTAGTAGATTTCCTCGGTCCCCCAAACCGTTTCGGTACTCTGGCCGGCCTCGCCCCGGCGCCTCGGCGTGCTGAACGGCTCGTCCCCCCCCGCGGAACTTTGCGCCTCGCTTGGTGTCGGCCCTTGCGTCAAGGAGGTCTGCCCATGAACTCGTTCGCAGAGAATTTTCGTGATGGTGGCTGGGGGATGTTTCCGACGCTTCTCTTCGGCGTCGTCCTTCTCGGCGCGGCGACCAAATACGCGATCACCCCCGATCGGCGCTTCATTCCTCTCGTTCTCGGTCTCGGAGCGCTCACCCTCGCCACGGGCGGTCTCGGATTCGTGAGTGGTTTGATTGCAACTTGTCATTCCGTCGGCGTCGACGCGGACAGGCTCCAAGGCCAACACACGCTCATCGCGATCATCGGTTTCGGGGAGTCGCTCAACAATCTCGCATTCGCCCTCGTGTTCGTCGTGCTCGCCGCGCTCGGTGCGACCTACGGAGCTTGGCGAATCGCCCGCGTGGGCGCGGCCGCCTCGTAACGGGCGGGCGATTGGCTCTTTCGCGCGTACTCGCGGCCGAGGAGCACGGCCATCAAGAGCCACGCGAGCGAGAGTCCCACGTTCACCGCGAGAAACCCGCGCGCGCTCATCGCCGCGCGGGTTCCAAACCAAACGAGTGCGGCCGAGAGCGAGTCACCGGCACGCATCACGAACGTGTCGACGACCTGTTTCGCCTTGTACTTCGCCTCGCGCGAGGTGACGAGCCAGAGCGCCTGTCTGGTCGTATTCGAGAGTGAATAGTCGAGCGTGCTCTCCACGACGCGGCTGGCGAAGAGGACCCCCAGGAGTGGTGCGGCGAAGGACGTGGTGTAGCCCGCGAGAGAGGCGACGGGGACGAGAATGAGCGCCGCGCGCAAACCGGCGTACTTGATGATCCGAGAGACGACGAAGAGCTGCAGAATCACGCCGAGCGTGTTGATCCATTCGAAATAGCGCGCCTTGAACTCGCCGATGTAACTGGAGGGCGCGATGCCGAGCGCGTGCGCGGAGGCCGCCGCGTGCGAGACGAGCATTCGGTCGAGAACATAGTCACCCGTTTTCGTGACCATGTTCAGGACGAATATCATGATTGCAAAAATCAGTAGATAACGGTCCCGGACGATGAGGGCAAAAGCGTTTCCGCGCCCGAGCGGGACGTCTTCTGCGGGCGGCGATCCGGCCGGCCCTGTCCCGACGCCGCGCCGATGCACGAGGTACGTGAGGCCGACGGTCGATACGAGGATTCCCGCGGCGATCGCCATGAGAAGAAATGGCGAACCGAGCCGGACCAGCGGCTCGGCGATGACCGCGCCGCCCACCGCGCCAACCGAGCTTCCGATGCCGACGATTGGAAAGAGACGTTTGCCCTGCTCCTCCGTGTAGGTCTCCGCTGCGAAGCTCCAAAACTGCGCGACCGTCACGGTATTGAAGACGCCGACCCACAGAAAAAAGGGCACGCCGAGGTGGGCGCCGCGCGTTCCCAGCGCCCAGAAGACCACCAAGTTCATCGCGAAAAAAAGAGTCACCGACGAAATGAGCACGACGCGTCGCACCCGCGCCGAGAGCCACCCGTAAAAATTCGCGACGAATATGAGCAGCACCGACTGTCCGACCGAGGCGTAGCTCTTCACTTCGGCGCCTCCGCCGAGGAGGATGAGGGGTTCGCGCGCGACCTTGAGCAGGTAATAGGCCGTGAGGAGGAGGAAGACGTTCAACGTCAAGAGCAGCACGGTCGGAGCTTCTCCCGGCCGCACGTCACCGAACGCGCCGAGCACGAACTCGACCGGATGCTCGCGAAAGCGCAGATGAACTCGCTGCGTTGGGGCTTCGCTTGCGATCGTCATTCGTGCACGGTTCCCTTCCTCGAAGTGCGTTCTCGGTAGCTGCCTGCTCGACCTACTCCCCTACCATCCGCAGAGCGATGCGTCTCGACGGCCCGGAACAAATCCGCTCGGAAGGACGAGTTTTGGAGGGCCGATGGCCCAGATTCTCGCTAAGGTCGCGGTTCGCCTGCAGCGTTCCGGGAGCCAATGGCTCGGTGGGGAGATCGTTCGATGAACGAGACCAAAATGGGGCTTTCTTTCGTGGCGACGTTTCTCGCGGTCGTGGGGGGTCTGGCCGGCTGCTCGAGTTCGGCCGAAACCCGCGCCAGTACTCCCGGTACGGACAACGACCCCGGTCCGGACGCGACGAGCCAGGCCGGCGGGCCCTCGGGACCGACGGATGCCGGGGTGTCTTCGACGTTGCGGGACAGTACGAGTCCGGCGATGCCCATCGAGGGCGGTTCGGTCGCCCCCGTGACCCTCGACAGCGGCCGGACGGCTGTAGCCGACGGCGGCGACGGCGGCGGCACGGCCGTTCCGAGCGCTTCCGTTGGGGGCGACTCGGGCATCGCGGTCTTTGCGCCGCCGATGCCGAACTGCGCCTCGGGAACCGACGGGGTGACCAATTGCGGCGCCGGGGGAAGCGGAAACGAAAGCTGCTGTTCGAGCTTGGCTGTCGCCGGCGGGACCTACGACCGAACGTACACGTACGGTCAGACGTCTTCGTATGCGGATCCGGCCACCGTGAGCAACTTTCGCCTGGACAAATACCTGGTCACCGTCGGCCGGTTTCGGCAGTACGTCGCCTACATGACGAGCGGCTCGGGCGCGCCACCTGCGGACGGCAGCGGGATCCACGCGCATTTGAACGCCGGAAAAGGACTCGCCAATAGCGCAAGCCCCGGTACGTACGAACCCGGCTGGAATGCCAATGGTTGGAACTCGCTCGTCGACTCGATTACGCAACTCCCGGACCTCGCAACAGGGCCCGACGCGGCGAGCGTGTGGAACGCGAATCTCGCTTGCGAGCCGAACTACGCCACGTGGACGGCCACGCCGGGGAATGGCGAGAGATTGCCCATTAACTGCGTGGACTGGTACGAGGCGAGCGCTTTCTGCATCTGGGACGGCGGGTTCCTGCCGAGCGAGGCGGAGTGGGAGTACGCCGCGGCCGGAGGCAGCCAGCAGCGAGAGTATCCTTGGGGATCGACGGACCCGGGTACGGCAAACCAGTTCGCCATCTACGGCGACGGCGAGAGCCAGTGTTACTATCCGAGCGGCGCGGCGAGCACCTGCACGGGGGTCGCGAACATGGCTCCGGTCGGCACGGCCTCGAAGGGAGCCGGCTACTGGGGGCAGCTCGACCTCGTCGGCGAAGTGTTCGAGTGGAACCTCGACTGGTATGCTCCTTACGCAGCGTGCACCGACTGCGCGTATTTGACCGCCGCTTCGAACCGGGTCATGCGCGGAGATCTCCTCAATGACGCGACGCTGTTGCTTCCGCCGGAGCGTTTCGACGTCGCCCCATCGTTCCGGGCCGTCAACCTCGGTTTTCGGTGCGCCAGAACGCCCTCCGCAACCAAAGACGGAGGCACGACGTCGACGGCGACCGGAACGCCGGTCTCGAGCCCGACGACGGCACCGGACTCGGGTGTCTCACCCGGGATGAACGTTCCGATCGTGGTCCCTGCGGGATGCACGGTGCCCTCGCCGGTGAGCTTCACGACCGATGTGCAGCCGTTCTTGAACGCATCGTGTGGCAAGACGGGCGCGGCCAACGCCAGCAACGGCGGGTGCCACGTGCTCGACAACGAATCGACCATGGAGGAAGGAGGGAAGAGCCACGCCTACGATTGGATTACCGGGACAGCGCACGCCTCCTCGTGTCCGGAGACGCCGACACCATTCCGTTTTCAGGTCGTCATGGCGGTAATGCAAGAAGCGGATCCGCCGTCCTGCTCGAAGTGTGACAAGATGCCGAGCGCGACCACGCCTCCGCGGACGCCGCTCACCGCCTGCCAGCTTGCCACGTTCCAGTCATGGCTCAACGAATCTTACGTCGCCCAATTGCACCGTTACGACGGCATCTCACCCACGACGCCATACCCAATGCCGCCGTGGAATTGAGTGATCCGAGTTCGGGGTCGAGATGGGCAACATTCAAGACTGCGTGCCGTTGGGCCGGAGGAATTGCGCTCCCCTCGACGTGCCCGGCGCCAGATAGCGCTGGAATCGAGGGGCCCCATGACCTGGTCTCCCAAGCAATACTCGACGTTCGAGGGCGAGCGCACGCGTCCGGTGCGCGATTTGCTCGCCGCAGTTCCCGTAGCGAGCGCGCACTCCGCAATCGATGTCGGGTGCGGACCGGGGAATTCCACCGAAGTCCTCGCGGAGCGCTTCCCTGGGGCGTCGATTCGAGGATTCGATAGCTCACCCGACATGATCGCGGCCGCGCGCAAGCGCCTGCCCGGAGCCGTCTTCGACGTGCTGGACGTCGCGACGTGGAACGAGCCCGGCCCTTTCGACGTGATCTTGGCGAACGCTGTCTTCCAGTGGGTGCCCGATCACGCCTCGCTGCTTCCGGCGCTCGCCGCAAAGCTCGCGCCGGGGGGCAGCCTCGCCGTTCAGATGCCGGACAATCTGGCCGAACCGGCGCACCGATTGATGCGCGAGACTGCCGCGGATGGCCAATGGGCCACAAAGCTCGCGGCCGCGGTCGCGACTCGAACGCCGGTGGCCTCGCCCGATCGGTACTATCGACTGCTTCGCGCGTCCTGCTCCGACGTGAATGTCTGGCGCACGACGTACTACCACCCGCTCGCGGGCGGACCGCATGCAGTCGTCGAGTGGTTCAAAGGCAGCGGCCTTCGTCCGTTCCTCGATCCGCTCGACCCAGGAGAGCGCGCGGCGTATCTCGAGCGCTACGAGGCCGCGATACGCGAAGCCTATCCTGCGCTCGAGGACGGAACCGTGCTCCTCCCATTTCCAAGATTGTTCATCGTCGCCACGCTGTAGAAGACCCGGTGGTCTTCTACACTTCTCCGCGCGTGTCAGGGCGATCCTACGGGGCGACGGAGACGTTGTCGCGTCTCACGCCGTTCGATGATGGTCGGTGCTCGTACCATTGCTGCGTCACCTTGGCGGCCACGTCCCGACTGCCCAATCCAAACGCGAGTGCCGCGCCGAGCGCAATGGCGGCGAGCGTCAACGTGAACGCGATCGTCACGATCTCGGGCGCGATCTGGAGCTCCCGCAGCGACATGAAGCCACCCAAGGCCAGAATCGCGGCGCGAACGAGTGGCGGAGTAAGCGAACGCGGGGTCGCCCCCGTCCTCGCGCCCGCCTCGGTCTCGCCTTTTCCGATGCGGCCGAATACCCAGTTCCCAAAATAGAGGGAGGCTCCGAAAATCACGGCTGCACCGACCAGATGCGGGACGTAGGCGAGAATTCGTCCGACGCCGTCCGCCACCATCGTGAGCTCCCACGAGCGCGCCGCCTGCATGATCGCAGCGAGAATCACGACGCCAAAGACCGCCTTGCCGGTCCAGCGCGAACCATCGTGGGACTCCGTTTGACGTTCATCCATCAACCCCAGCTTCGCGATCAGCCGGTCGTATCCTGCACGACACAGGACGGCTCGAGTGACGCGCTCGAGCGCGACCGCGATCGCGTAGCCGACGAGCAGGATGAAGAGCCCCGCCAGAAGCTTCGGCAGAAAGCCGACCACTCCGTCGAATGCTGTGGTGAACCAATGCATGGCCGAACTCATGGGAACCTCCGGGGCGGCGTTGGAATCGCACGCTGAAGCGAATCGCATGCCGTACGATGAAGTTGATGCGTGCAAAAGGCGAGACGGCGGCGAAGTTGTTCAGGCCGAGCGACCAGATCACCGCTCCCGCGGTCCTAAACCACGTGGATGAAGTCGCGAAGCGCGTTTCGGGTTGCATCTGGGACTCCGGGCTCCGGCTGGGGTCGGCATACAAAGGCCATTCATCCAAGGCGTCTCGATGAAGCAACCGGTTTCCTCCCGGTTCCGGCGCGGCGTTCTCGTACTCGGAGCGGGCAAGGTGGGAACTGCCCTCTCCAAGGCGCTTCGCGCCCGAGGTGTCCAATCGACGTTGCGTGCAGCTCGGAAAGGGCTTCCCCGGGCCATCGACCAGCGTGTTCTCGTGTTGGCCGTGCGCGATCGCGATTTGAGGGTATTGGCCCAGTCTTTGGCGGACGCGCGACTCGTTCCCGCCGACGCCGTCGTTCTGCACGTCGCGGGCGCGCTCGATGCCGAGCCGCTCGCGCCGCTGCGCGAACTCTGTGCCGGGGTTGCCCAGATGCACCCCATGATTTCGTTCGCCTCGACGCGTGCCGCGCCCGGGCTCGCTCGAGGTAATGTTCTCGTGCAAGGCGATCGGGCCGCGGTGCTTTGCGCGCGTCGCATTGCGCGTCTGCTCGAAATGACCCCGCGCTCGATCAAAGGGCTGGACACCGTCGCTTACCACGCGGCGGCCGGTCTCGTGGCGAACGGCGCTGCCGCGCTGGCCGGAGTGGGGGCAGAGCTTCTGGTAGGTGCCGGTGTCCCCCACCGGGTGGCTCCGAAGATGCTGGGGCCCCTGCTTCGGAGCGTAGCCGACAACATCGAGCGGCTGGGCTTTCCGCAGGCGCTGACCGGGCCTGTGCGCCGGGGCGACGCGAGCGGCGTGGAAAAGCACCTCGTGACCCTGCGTGCAAAGCTCCCCCGCGCTGTCGGTCTCTACCTCGCCGCGGCGCGGGCGCAGCTTCCGTTGGCACGCGCGATTGGCGAAGCGCCGCCCGAGAACTTCGAGGCGATCGCCCGAATCATCGAGCGATCGTCGGCCGGGGCTTAACCGGGTCTGCGATCGGCGCCTTCCGACGCGCCGGTCGGCCCCCCTTCCTCGTGTCCCTGTGAATTCCCGCCTTCCGGGGCGACACTACCCTCGTGGAGGATCTCCGCCCCAAAACCATCCTTTTCTGCGCCGTCCTGGCGCTGGCCATCGCGCTGAGCGTCCTCCTGCGAGGACGGCGACCAGCCCACTGGCTCTTCGCCGCCTTCGCGACCGACGTTGCGCTTTGGTACGCGAGCCAGTCGCTCGCGGGGTTTTTCCGCGCGGACATCTGGGAGCGGATCACCGGGGTCCTGACCGTTCTCCTTCCCCAGTTTGCGATTCACCTTTTCCAGAACGTCGTTCCGCTCGAAGTCCGGAGCACGAAGACGCGCCTCGCGCGATTTGCCACGTTCGTCGGCATCCCCGTGCTCGTGATGTCCGTCTCGCCCTACCACGAGCGGCCCTTCGTGCTCGGCGCGGTCTACACGTACGTCTTCGGCCTCCTCACGGCCGCGCTCATCACCCTGGCGCGGCGTGGGCAGCACAGCCCGTCGCGGGCCGTGCGCGACCGTGTCCGCTTTCTCGTCATCGTCGGCGGTGCCGCGACGACCTTTTCACTCGGCGATTTTCTCTCGTACTTGGGTGTGCACCTGCCGCCCATCGGCGCCGTCTTGTCGATTGTCTTCCTCTTCGTCCTCGCAGAATCGGTCACGCGTTCTCGGTTGGCCGATATTTACGAAATGGCGGGACGTCTCCTCGTCTTCACTCTGCTCGCCTTCTGTCTGGCCGGCATTTTCTACCTATTCGTCATGGTCATCGGCGGCTTCGACACGATGTACCTGAACGCGGTACTCGCGGCGATCGTGTTTCTCGTCCTCTTCGAGCCTCTCCAGACCGAAGTCGAACGACGGATCCACCAATTTCTGTTCCGCGAACGGTACGACTTGGAGACCAGCGTCGCTGATCTGCGCAAACGCTTGGCGCACGTTCTCGAGATCGACGAAATGGTGGCGACGCTGTTGGATGGCCTCGAGCGTTCGCGTCGAGTCACCACGGCGGCGCTTTACCTCCGCGACCAGGACGGCGACGGCTTCGACCTCGCGGGCTCGATCGGCGCGGCCGTTCCAAAGCGCGTCGAGGCGCTGGGCGCGCGCCCGCTGCTCGATCGCCTCGATACGAACGCCTCCGTCACGCTCGAAGAGCTCGCCCGAGAGAAGGTCGATGCCCCGGTGGTCACCGCCGCGGCGGGGCTGGGAGTCCTTCAGAGCGCCGTCGTGCTGGTGGTGCGCGGCGACGAAGACGGACATGTCGGGCTGCTCTTCGTCGCCGACGACCGGGTCCGCGACGCGTTCACTCCGGAGGAGGTTGCGCTGCTCGAGACTGTCGCCGCGCAGATCGGGGTCGTCGTCGCCAACAGCCGCATGTACTCGCGAATGAAAGAGCGCGACCGCCTCGCGGCGCTCGGTTCGATGGCGGCGGGTCTGGCGCACGAAGTCAAGAACCCGCTGGGCGCCATCAAGGGCGCGGCGCAATTGCTCGAGGAAGACGGCGACTGGACGCACGACGAGGGGGCCCGAGAGTTCGTCGGGATCATCATCGAGGAAGTGAATCGCCTCGACCGGGTGGTCGGCAGCTTCCTCGACTACGCCCGCCCGCACGCCGGCAACCCCGTGCCCCTCGATCTCAACGCCGCGGTCCGTCGAACCGTGCAAATCCTCTCGAGTCAGATCATCACGAACGACGGAATCGACGTGCAAATCGATTTGAGCGAACGGCCGCCCCGAGCGCACATCGACCCGGAGAAGTTCCGCCAGGTCCTGATGAATCTCATGCAAAACGCGATTCAGGCGATGGACGGGCGCGGCCGAGTGACGGTGTCGACTTCGGTGCGGCGGTCGGCGCGGGGCCGCGTGCCGCCGCAAGACGCGTCGAGCCCCTCGCTGCGTCGCATGCTCGCCGAGGAGATCGAGCTCGTGGAAGTGGCCGTGCGCGACACGGGCCCGGGCATCTCGCCCAAGGTGCTCCGCAACCTCTTCGTCCCTTTTTTCACGACCAAGACCAAAGGGACGGGACTTGGCCTGGCGATCAGCCAGAGCATCGTTCAAAACGCCGGCGGGACAATCGAGGTGCAATCGCAGCCGGGAGCCGGGACGACGTTCACGATCGTCCTGCCGACGGCGGCCGACGCGTTGGCCGGCGAGGTCAAGAAAGACGTCTCCAGTTCGCAATCTCGCGCGGCGTCTCCGAGCGGGCCGGCCGCGGCGAGGTAGGTATGGGTCTTGGTTCTTAGAACCGAGCCGCCGGCGGCGACAGCACTTGCGGCGGTATCCCCATCTCCGGATCGGCGGTCTTGTCCTGCGGGACGAACCGATCGCCGCGAAGGTCCTGTACGTCGATCGTGACCTCGACGGCGACGTTCGCCGGTTCGGTCGTTCGTAGCCCGAGATCGAACCCAGTGACCCCGGCGACGACCGGCGGGATCCAGGGAGTGTAGAGCAGGTCGGCGGGGACGGAATTGGACCGGTTCTGAGGATTGAAGATGTTGTTCGCGATCTGGGTCGCGTCGTAGCCGCTCTTCGATGAAGTCGTTTGCGCCTGTGGGCTGGCCAGGAGGTTTTCGACCGCCGCAAGCTTTATTGCGATTTCGTGCATATCGTCGGACGTAATCGTCCCCTCGATTCGCTGTTTGCCGGGCACGGTGAACTCCAAGTCGTACCCGTAGTTGGGAAGGGTCGTTTCGTCGTCGACCACCGTGACTCCCGGTCGCCAACGCACGAATTCGTTCCACGGGTCGATGAGGAGCCAAACGTCGTGCTGCGTGTCGTCGATGTTCGAGATCGTGAAGCGCACTTCGACGCTCTCGTCTTCGGCGCGGAGAAACACACCGCGAGGATAGGGCGTGCCCGACGGCGCCGCTCCGACCGCCTGGACGTCCGCGCTCGTCATCTTGCGCACGGGAAGCGGAACCGGGATTTCTACCTGGTAGAGCGTGATTTGTCCGTCGCTGTAGTAGACGGGCGGCCCGCCATCGTTCGTGGTCATCCCCACGTCGACTGGTTGGGTCACCTGGTCCGCGGAGCCGTCCGAGCATCCGATTGCGACCGGCGCAATCGCAGCGACGAAAGCCGCGACGACGCTCGTGGGGGACGCACCCCCGACCGGTTTGGTGCTCAGCCCCCAAGTGACGAGCCTCGCCCTGCGCGCCGAGGCCGACGCCGTTTCGTCCATCACCATGGGCTGGTCGGTTTGCGACGCACGTGCCAATGGTACCCCGAACTCCGAAAGCCGACTTACACTGCTCGGTAAATCGATGCCCCTCCGGCTTGCCTCGTCCCACCTGCGCGTCGATGTCGGAGGAGTCCCCGCCATCGACGGCCTGACGTTCGTGACGACAGGCGATCACGTGCTCGTCCTCGGGGCTGCGAGGGCGCTTTTCGATGCTGCGACCGGCCTCCGGCGCCCCGCTCGAGGCGAGATCTCGGTCGAAGGCAGGACTCCGTCCACGGCGATCCGCGAGGGGCTGGCCGCGAGCGCTCCGCTCGACCCACCGCTGCCCCCCAAGTGGACCGCCCTCCACTATGTGGCGTGGAGCGCGGCCCTCGCCGGCCAACCGCGAGCCACGGCCTTTGCGATGGCAATCGAGGCGCTGGCGCGGATGCAAATCGAGTCGATGGGTCGGACGAGGCTCGGGCCCGCCTCGCTTTCGGTCCGACGAGCCGTCGTACTGGCAGCCGCGCTGGCGACCGGCGCATCGACGCTGCTTCTCGAGGATCCGCTCGCCGGTCTTTCCGGGGAAACTGCGCACGTGTTCGCGCGCGCGCTCGCGCGTGCCTTCGAGGGCCTGCGTACGGCGACGTTCGCGGCGCGAATTGCCCTCGAGTCGCCGCTCGCGCTCGCCGCAGACGAGGCCGTCGTCATCGACGGGTCTCACCTCGCGGCGCAGGGCGCGCCTGCCGAGATCGCGGCGGCCGAAGGCGCGTTCGCGTTGAGGGTTCAGGGCAACGTCGATGCGTTCCGCTGCGCGGTCGAGGCGCAGGGTGGCCGTGCCGTGGTGGCAAAGGACGCCCCGTTCCCGGTGCACGTTCGCGTGGACTTGGGCCCGCTCCTGGCTCGTGACCTGCTGCGCATCGCCGCGGAAACCGACGTGGTCGTGATGGAGCTACGCCCGCTCGGCCGCGCCTTCGCCTAGAGCTCCGAACGGTTTGACTCCCGTCGGCTTTGCCGCGATTTTCTTCGCATCGCTTTGTTGCTCCTCCTCAAAATACTCCAGTAGTTCTCGTCGTCGCGCCTCGCGCTGCTCGAAACTCGCAGCAAATCCTCGGTCCCCCAAACCGTTCGGTGCTCTAGACTGCGCGCCCGATGGCCCCCCGCCCCACGCTCACGCTCGACGATGCCGACGGCGCACCCACGATTGGCGCCCGTCCGTCCGTGGACTCCAGCCGGCTCGCGGTCTACACCGCGCTCGGTGCGTCCGTGGGCGCCCTGCCGGTCCCCTGGCTGCCCGATTCGTTGCTGCGGAGCGTGCGCGGTGCCCTGGCTCACGACATCGCCGTCGTCCACGGCCTCTCTCTGACCCGCGAGGCACGCGTTGTTCTTGCGGAGCCGTCGGGAACGCACGGCGCGCGCGGCCTCGTCGCGCAAACGCTTCGGTATCTGGGCGTCCGGCTCGCGGTCCGGACGCTGGCGAGCCTCGGCCCCGTCGCCGCGATCTGGCCTCTCCGAGAGGCTCTCCGGGTATTTGCCTTCGGTCACCTGTTCCAACGCTACCTCGACCTCCGGCGGACCGAGCGCGCCGTGAGGATCGACGCCGGGGAAGCACGGCGCGTGCGGCGCGCCATCGATCAGGCACTGGCGCGAGCCATCACCGTGGAGTCTTCCCGCCCTCGAGACCCGGCCGCGATCGACGACCAGCGAGACGCTGCGACGGCACTGGTCGATTGGGCGCTCGGGGTCGTCGCGGGCGTTCCCGAACGGCTGCTGCGCCGACTCGACTCGGCGTTCGACGAATTGCTGGGTTCGAACGATGGCTGACGACCGAGCAGCCGTTGCGCGCGCGCGCCGAGTGGTGGTCAAGCTCGGGTCGCGCACCCTGGCCGGCGACCCGGGCATCTTCGATCGCCTCGCCGCCAGCGTATCGTCGCGTCCAGGCTGCGCATTCGTGGTCGTATCGAGTGGCGCGATCGCGCTCGGCGTGAAGAAACTCGGGTACCGAGCGCGCCCCAAAGAGATCGCCAGACTTCAAGCGGCGGCCGCAGCCGGGCAGTCGCTTCTCATGCGCGCCTACGAGGAAGCGTTCGGTGCGCGCGGGTTGACGGTGGCGCAAGTCCTTCTCACGTACGCCGACCTGGCTGACCGCACGCGAGCGAACAACGCGCGTGCGGCGCTCGGCGCGCTCCTCGATGCCAGTGCCATTCCCATTCTCAACGAGAACGATTCGGTCGCGGTCGACGAGATCACGTTGGACAATGACCAGTTGGCGGCCATGGTCGCCCCGCTCGTCGAGGCCGACCTTGTCGTTCTCCTGAGCGACGTCGAGGGCTTGCTCGACGGCCGCGGGCGCCGAATCGCCGTCGTCCACGACGTGGCGAGCGACGCGCTGCCCCACATCCGCCGGTCGACCAGCACGATGGGACGGGGCGGGATGGGCAGCAAAGTGGAGGCCGCTCGCCGCGCGACGCTCGCAGGCGCGAACGTGGTCGTCGCCGATGGCAGTGTCCCTGGAGCGCTCGACGGCGTGCTCGCCGGCGACGACGTGGGAACGCTCTTCGTGGCATCGCGAGACCGGCTCAGCGCGAAGAAGTACTGGATCGCATTTACGCTGCGGCCCCGAGGCGATCTCCTGCTGGATCGCGGCGCGGTCGAAGCGGTCCGGGCGCGGGGCAAGAGTGTCCTGTCCGTGGGCGTTCTCGGCGTGCGAGGCGACTTCCGGGCTGGAGACGCGGTTCGCATCGTCGACCCCGACGGGCAAGAGATCGCGCGAGGTCTCGCTCGATGCGGCGCCGGCGAAGCCGCGATGGTCGCCGGCAAAGCACGAGAGGAGTTGCCGGACGGCCTGGCGGAGCTTGCGCTCGTCGTGCACGCCGACGAAATCGCCGTCGGGCTCCACGCGCCATGACGGTTACCAGATTTCGCAGCGCTTCTCTTTGGGTCGAGACATCGGCGACCCGTCTTTGCATTGGAACGCAGCGCTGAATTCAGGCAAGTTCGAGAGCGGGCCGTTGACGCGGAATTTCGGCGGAGAGTGCGGGTTGGTCGCGACGAGGAGCCGCAGCGCCTCGGGCCTGTAGTTCGCGCACCACGCCTGCGCGAAACCCAAGAAGAATTGCTGCGCCGGCGTGAACCCCCCAATGGTCGGAGTCGCTCCGTTCTCCTTCTCGGCGCGCTGGAAGGCGGCGAATGACAGCTTCAGTCCACCGAGATCCGCGATGTTCTCCCCGAGTGTGAGCTTGCCTTTGATATGGAGGTCGTCGACGGGAACGTAGTCGTCGTATTGCTTTTCGACACAGGTGGCGCGCCTGTCGAACTCCGCGCTCACCGACTGCGTCCACCAGTCGCGCAGGTTTCCCTCGGCGTCGAATTGCCTCCCTTCGTCGTCGAAGCCGTGGGTCAATTCGTGGCCGACGACCATCCCGATGCCGCCGAAGTTGAGCCCGAGAGTCTGGGTCTTCGAATAGAAAGGGCTCTGCAGGATCCCGGCGGGGAAGACCATCTCGTTCATCGTCGGTTCGTAGTAGGCGTTCACCGTGGGAGGCGTCATCTCCCACTCCTCCTTGTCGACCGGCTTGCCGACTTTGACGAGGCGGCGCTTGACGTCGAATTGCGTGGCGTTCTCGATGTCTCGGACGAAAGAACCCCGATCGATGGCCAGGCCCTCGTAGCTCCGCCACTTGGTGGGGTAGCCGATCTTGTTGACGATCTTCGCGAGCTTGCCTTCGGCCTTCGTTCGCGTCGTGTCGTCCATCCAGGGGAGGGCCTCGAGGTCGGCCCTCATCGACGCCTCGATCCCGGCGACCATCTGCTCGGCTGCCCGTTTGCCGTCCTCACCGAGGTGGTCTTTGACGAATGGTTGAGCGAGGGCCTCCCCGAGCATCTTGTCGGCAAACCCCACGCACCGCTTCCAGCGCGGCTGAAGAACCTTCGTGCCCGTGAGGACCTGCCTGAAATGGAACCACTCGTCTACGAACTTTTGCGAGAGGAGCGGCGAGAATGACCGAGCGAGCTGCCAGCGAAGGTAAACGCGCCATTCCGGTAGCTTCGGCGCTTTCACGAGTGCGTCCAGCTTTTTCACGAACTCCGGCTGGCCCACGTTGATGGCGGTGATGTTCGGGAAGCCAATCGCGGCGAGGTAGCCGTCCCAACCCACGTCCGGCGCCAGGTTCTTCAGGCCGTCGAGATTGAGTAAGTGGTAAATCTTTTGCGGGTCGCGGAGCTCGACGTTGGTCATCGATGCTCCCGCGAGATCAGTCTCCATTTTCATCACGGTCTTCGCATCCAAGGCCGCTTGCGGCGCGCCCTCGCCGACGAGCTCGAGTGTGCGCGCGACGTGCTTCTCGTAGGCCGCTCGTATGTCCTTGGTGCGCTGATCGTCGCGGAAATAGTAGTCGCGTTCGGGCAACCCGAGGCCTCCCTGGGATACGCCCGCGATCATGCGCTCGGCGTCCTTCATGTCGATTTCGCTGTCGAAGCCGAATGCGGCGCCGACGCCGATCGTGTGCAGATGAGCGATCTCTTGCACGAGGCCCTTCGAGTCGCGCACCGATTGAATGCGCTCGAGCTCCGGCTTGAGGTCGTCCAGTCCCCGCTTTTCGATCCCTTGCTCGTCCATGCAAGAGGTCCAGAGCGCGCCGAGCTCCGTGCCGTACGCGTCGCCCCGCGTGTCCCCCTGCGCATCACGCTCGAGGATGGTGCGCAACGCTTTCAAGTTGTCTTCGTGTAGTACGCTGAAGCTGCGCACCCAGTTTGCCTCGTCCTCCGGGATGGGAGTCGCCCGCATCCAGCCGCCGCACGCGAACTGATACACGTCGTCGCAGGGCAAAATGGACCGATCCAGCGCCGACTCGTCCGGTCCCGTCAGGTTGGAGTCGTGACGGCCCCCCGTCGGGGAAGCCACCGGAAACGACGCGGTCGGGACGGCGGTTGTCGGAGGGGGAACGCGCGGAGGAGCGGGCTCTCGGTTGCACGCGGGGACGACGGAGGCCGCGGAGACGAGAGCCAGGGTGGTCAGAAGTCGTAGCCGTGCGAAGCGCATGGAGGCCCTATCGCGCAGAATCGGACGCGCGTCCACGGGTTGCCGAAGATGCTCCCCGTTCGAGGGTGCTCGAGGTCGCAGCGCTACCAGCGACGTTCTCACGCTTGGCCCGCCGGGAGCGCTCTCGCTCCGGTGCACTCCCTTGACCAGCAACACGGCGAATGCTTCATCCCGTGGGTGATTTTGCGAGAGCGCGCGAGTTCCTGGGCGCGCGAGCACGGCCGGTTGGCTCTGGCGTGCGCTGCTTTGGGCGCATGGGTCGGCTTCGCCCGGACCAAACCCGCGGGCGACCTGTCCTCTCTCGCGGCCGCTCTCGGTCGTTCGGCCGGCAGGGCCGTCGTCTCCGGCGACGACGTTCGGTGGGAGCCGTCCGGGGGAGCGATTGTCGACTTCGTGCTGGGTCGGCGAGTCGTGTTTCTCGCCCGCGCGGATCGCGAGGACCCGCGGGACGTGTGGAGGGCACGGGTTCGTGTGTCGCCGGAAGGCGCGGCACTCGAAGTTTTCGGGGCGCACGATCTGACGAATACGCCGCTCGGCGACGACCACGAGCTCGTCATTCGGGGCTCGCGCGCGGCGTTCGCGACGCGGGCCTACGGACAGGAACAGAGCTTGACCGCATTCGATCTTCAGGGTGAGGCATCGCACAACCCGAGCGAAAGGCTGCTCGACCGCGCGATGGCGGCGATCACGAACCTCCAGCAGACCGGAGCCCCCAGCGGCATCGGGAGGGTGGACGTCACCCTCGAGTCGCCTTCGCGCGCGGTCTCTCTAACGCTCGACGACGCTTCGCTCGCCTTCGCACTCTACGATGCCGGCTCTCGCGCGGCTCCGACACGCAGTGCTCGCCTCGACCTCGAGCGCGGCGAAGTGGTCCCGGCCGTCCCTGGAATACGGGCCAGCGCCTCGATGCACCTCCCCAAGCGGTTCTCGCACTGGACCGTCGATACGCTCCGGGCCGTCTCCTGGATAGGCCCCGCCCCCGTCGCGTCCATGGAAGACGGCGCGCTCGCACTCCGCGACGCGTACAGGCGGTTCACGTTCAAGGCGAGCGGTGGTCTGGCCGGCACGGTTGCGGCGGATCCGCCGCCGCCGCCGGTTCTCGACACCTCCCAAGCTTCCGTCGAGGAAGCACATTGGCCGCCGCCGCACGTACAGACCATCTGGAAGGTGCCCGAAAAGGGGGAAGGGGACTGGGCGCCCGCCGACGTGCCGTGGCTTCGCAGGGCTCCCGGGGCTGCGGCCGACGCTCCGCTACCCATTTTCGTCACCTTCGTTCGTCCCGACGACGAACGGCCTTACGTAAAGGTGCTCCTCGTCGCGATGGACATGCGCCAGCTCGATCTGGACATGGAGGCGGGCGTCGAGGACCCCGAGCCCCTGACGGGCCCGCACGGCGCGGGTCGCATACCGCGCGATCCACTCGTGTACCGGCGCGTCGTTGCGGCCTTCAACGGAGCATTCAAGACGGAGCACGGCCACTACGGCATGATGGTGCACAAGCGGGTGCTCTTGCCGCCCGTGCCTGGTTCGGCAACCGTCGTCGTGCTCGACGACGGGCGCGTCGGCTTCGGCACGTGGGGGGCAGATCGCAAGGCAGCCGGCATCGATGGCGTCGGCGACGACGCGATCGTCTCGTTTCGCCAGAATCTCGATCCGTTGGTCGACCACGGGCAAGTCAACCCGACTGGCCGAAATCTCTGGGGGTTCACCCTGCCGGGCAAAGGGGCCCAGACCGAGCGCTCGGGAGTCTGCGTGACAGCCAGCGGCCATCTCCTCTATTCCTGGGGCGATGACGTGAGCGCAACCGCCCTCGCGAAAGCAATGAAGATGGGCGGGTGCGACTACGCGATGCACCTCGACATGAACCCGTATCACACGGGATTCCTGTTCGCGGCCATCGATGACTTCGTGGGCCGAAAGTACAAGACGCAGCTTCTCACCTCGGCCATGTCGATCCCCACGGATCGGTATCTTCAGTTCTCTCCGAAGGACTTCTTCTACGTGATGGTTCACGACCCCACCCCGCCCGGAATGGAAGGCGCTGCGTCGTGGGAGCCCGACGGAGGTTTGCAGCCGCCTCCCCACTGGATTCCGGGGCTCTGGCGGACGAACCTACCCGGCGGATTGGAGCTCTACGACGTCGAGCCCGGTCGCGCGACGTGGAGGATTCGCGCGGGTATCCAGGAGTCGCCTGCGTCGAATCCACTCCGCGACCTCACGGGAGAGGAGGCGGGGCGCGTACTTCTCGCCGTCGGCGCGGGCGTCGCCGTGGAGAAAAAGCCCCGCGGCATCGCCACCGACGGGAGGCTCGCCGTTCCGATTCACGGAGGCGCAGAGTCCGGCGCGCTCCTCGTCGGTCAGGACGGACGGATGGACATCGTGCGGGGGAGCGACGCGGGAAACCCGGGCTTGCACGACGACATGCTCGAACTTCCGATCGTCCTTTGGGACGGAAGACCCGTGCCCATCGCGAGCGGCCCCTTCGACGCCGGCGCGGTCGAGCCGCGAGCGGCAATCGGCTTGGCCGCTTCGGGCCGCGTTCTCATCGCGCGCGGCGTCGTCGCGAGCGCGGCTCCGCTCGCAGATGCTCTCGCCCGCGCGGGATGTACACGCGCGCTTTCTCTCGACCGCGGCGCTCGTGCCACCGCCTTCGTCAGTCGAGCCGGTACGAGCGACCCGCCGCGAGGTCGCTACGACGAGTCGGTGGTCTACGCGATCGCAGCGCCGCTACGTCCGAGGGGTTTTCGCTTCTAAAGGTTTCTCACGCCGCTTCGGCGCCGCGGTGCTCGGCGAGCGTCTCGCGAAGGCGGCCCATCGCCCGGGCGTGCAGCTGCGACACGCGCGGCTCGCTCACCCCGAGGCGCGCCGCGATCACCTTGAAGGGAACCCCTTCGAAATAGTGCCAACCCACGATGTTGGCTTCTCGCTCGGGAAGGAGTTGCACCGCGCGCTCGAGCGCGACGCGATCCATGCGCCGCTCCACCTGCTCTTGGGGCGACGCCATCGTTTCGTCGACGAAGGCGTGCGCCTGCGACTCGGGGAGGTCGTCGAAGCCCACGACCGCGGCGCCCCCGCCTTCGCCTTGCGCCTGCGCCTTTGCAACGCGCGTGCGGGCACGCCGTGTGAGCCAATCTTGCGAGCGCAATTCGTCGACGACCGCACCGCGAATCCGGATTCGCGCGTACCAATCGAAAGCGGGCCCTCGCTCCACGCTCTTTCGAAGCGCGTCGATTAAGCCAAATGCGCCGGCTGCAACCAGATCGTCACGCAAGACGTTCGGCGGCAACTTTCGCAACACTCGGCAGACCACCTGATGGACGAGGGGCATGTAAACCGTCAGCTCCTCGCGGGTGGGCGTATTCGTAAGTGTGTTGGAGGCGCAAGGCTTCATCCGGGTCTCCGCTTTGAAGTCTGGAGATGCGGTCCCCCTGCGCTTCTTGTGCCATGAAGTCTGGACGAGTCATTTCGAGGGCTTGCCCTCTCGGCTCGCCGCGCGACGGGTGCGAATTGACTGCACACCCTGATATTTTCCACGAAAAAACGCCTGCTTTATTCTAGCAAATGGGCCTTCGTGTCTCTCGTGACCCAGCTGGGTAATCGAAGCCTGGGCGCATGAAGATTCGCGTGCTTCCGAGCTTCCAATCGAGGGTTCGTCAGGTCCAGGCAGCGCGCCGGATTACTCCAAAGTCACGGCGAGCCGGCATCCGGCGACTGCGTCGGAGTCTCGGTCGACCCCGTGGTCGTACTGGGCATTACATGTTCCCTATCGTCCGGGACGTCGCTCGCGCCCTCGTCGGCTGCCACGCCGGGTTTGTCGTACTTTGGGGGCTCACCCGGCCGGGACCAGTCTACCCAGTACGCTTTTGTGTCGCGTACGTCGAGGTGCACAAATGAGCCATTCGGGTAGTACCCGCAACCGGCGCTCCGCAGCGTGCGGCAGAAGTCGCGCAGCGCTTCGTCGCTGACTCCGCGAATCCGAAAATCGAGGGCTTTGCCATAGTTATGGTTCGAATGAGGGGTGTACTGTGTGGGCGCGTATGCCCGGTAGCCGCTGACGATCTCGAGCGGCTTGCTGCCGAAATGACTCGAGACGATGCCAACTAGCGAGACCAGCCTCGGGTCGACCGGGTGCATGGCGTTCCCCTGTCGCATCATCCGTTCGAAAGCTTGGAGTGCGGTCGGCGGAACGTGGCCGTGCATGTCTTTGACTCGGATATGGAAGTCCTCTCCGAGGCGCACTGCGTGGATCGTGTCTCCCTCCGAGCGACCGCGTGGCTCGGGCGGTGGCTTGACCTCCGCTTCGGGAGCGCGCGGCAAGGGTCGGTGCGCCGAATCTTCGCGCTTGTCGGGCGGCGTGTGTTTCTTCTTCGGCGAGTCCACCCCCGGAATGATGAGTATTTGCCCCGGCTTCAGGTGTGTGGGGTCCACGAGGTGATTGGCGTCGATGATCGCTTTCTCGGACACGCGGTAGCGATGGGCAATCGCTTCGAGGGTATGTCCGCGTTGTACAAGGTGCGTTAGGTCGGCGCTCGCCGCCGCGGTCACTGTCAGGAGGGCGATTCCGAGCGCCGAACCCACTTCGCGCATGTTCGCCAAGGGTATACCCAAAAAATGGATCCGCCGCACTTCAGGCGACCTCGCCGCCGAAAGGGCGACCCATCGTGCAACGATGCGCTCGGTTTTTTGACGCGACACCGGGGCGGGTGCCACACTTGGTTTCGTCACCTCTCGCGCAAGCTCTCGTGAGCTATCCTCGCAGGCTCGCGGGTCTCGGGGGCGCTGCCCGTTCTCACCTGCGTGCAAAGGCAAGCATGGCCGAAGGCAAGAACCTCGTCGGTGTCGACATCGGCGCGAGCTCCATCAAGGTTGTGCAGCTCAAGGAAGCGCGCAAGAAATTGCAGATCGTCCGCTGGGGGTACGAGGCGCTGCCTCCGCAAACGATCATCGACAGTCACGTCATGAACTCCGGGGCCGTCATCGAGGCGTTGCAGCGCATCTTCCACGACGGCAAGATCCAGCAGCGCGACGTGGCCATCGGCGTCTACGGGCAGAGCGTCATCGTGCGCAACATCAGCGTACCAATCATGACGGCTGCGGAGCTCGACGAGCAGATTCATTGGGAGGCGGAGCAGCACATTCCGTTCGACATCAAGCTGATGTCGGTCGACTACGAGGTGCTGCGCCGTCGCGCAGAGGCAGGGCAAATGGATTTGCTTCTGGTCGCTGCCAAAAAGGACGAGATCAGCGATTACGCCGCGATTCTTCGCGAGGCCAAGCTGAAGCCGATCGTCGTCGACATGAACGTGTTCACCATCCAAAACATCTTCGAACATCAGTTCGGGCTGCCCGCCGAAGGAACGATCGCTCTCCTGAACGTCGGCGCGGCGGTGTCGACACTCAACATCGTATCGAAGGGCGTCAGTACGTTCCGGCGTGAAATCACGAATGCGGGCAACGCCGTAACCGAAGAGATTCGCAAGGCGCTCGGCTGCTCGTACGAGCAGGCCGAGGCATACAAACACGGCGGGGGGCCGACGCAGATCGTTCCGCGAGAAGTGACCCAGATCATCGACCAGGCGTGCCAGGGACTCGCCGGTGAGATCCAGCGATCGCTCGACTTCCATCTCGCGACGAGCGGCGAGCAGGACATCGGCCGTATCTACATTTCGGGCGGAAGCGCCTATCTCGCGCCGCTCGTGCAGGCGGTGGAGCGTCGCGCTCGGGTACCCGTCGAGCTGTTCGATCCGATTGGGAATTTGTCGGTCGATCCGAAGCTCGACGGCGAGCCCCAGCTTCGCGCGATGGCTGCGCAGATGGTAGTCGCCCTGGGGCTCTCGCTTCGGTGTGACAAGGAGCGTCGGCAGTGGTCCGCGTAAACCTTCTCCCGGACAAGCGCCAGAGCGCGCGCAGGATGGTCTCCGCCGAGCCGACCCAACTCTGGGCGCTCGGAGTGGTCGGCGCCCTCGTGGGTACGATCGTCGTCTGCCTCTTCGTCCAGAAGCTGAAGCAGGATCAGCTCCGCGACATTCTTGCGGAAAATGGGCGCATCCAAGGGCAGATCGACACCATCAAGAAGCAAACCGCCAACCATCCCGAGATCCAAGCCAAGCTCAAGGAGCTACGCGATCGCGAAGAGGCGATTCAGAAACTCCTGTCTGCCCGCACGGGGCCGACCTCGACCCTGCTCGAGCTCGCGCACGTGCTCACACCGGGTCGCGGTCCGACGACCGACCGCGACAGGCTCGAGCAGCTCAAACGGGACAACCCCGCCGAAGTTTACAACGCGAACTGGGATCCGCGGCGGCTCTGGCTCACGTCGTACGTGGAGTCCCAGCGGACGGTGAAGCTCGGCGGGCTTGCACGCGACGGGGAAGACGTGAGCGAGCTCGAAAGGCGCCTCAAAGCCAGCGACTACTTCGCTGACGTCAAGTTGCTCCCGGGGACGAAGGTCGTCGACACGCAATCGCATCAAGAACTCTTTCACTTCGAGCTCTCGGCGAAGGTGAAGTACTGAGATGGCTCCTTCTCCCCCGCAGTCCCTACTCTCCAGGGCGCCCCTCTACGCGAAGTTTGGGGCGGCGCTGGGCGCGGCGCTCCTGACGGCCGTCACGTACTGGTTCATCTTTTATTCGGACACGGCCGCCAAAATCGAGGGGGCCGAACGGCAAAAAAAATCGCTGCGCGAAGAGCTCGTGCAAGAGCAGCAGGCGGAAGCGAGATACTTTGCCGATCGCGACGACCTCGTGCTTCGCGAACAGCGGGCGCGCGAGCTGAACAAGCTCCTGCCCCCCGACGCGGAAGAAGACGCCTTCTTGTCGAGCGTACAGCAGGCATCGAACGCTGCCGGGATCGATTTGAAGGGTTACGCGCCGCTCGATGAAGTGACTCAGAGCTTTTACGCAAAGGTCCCGATGAAGCTCGAGATGACCGGCAAGTTCCAGCAGATCGCCAAGTTTGCCTACGACCTCGGCAAAGTCGATCGCATCATCAATGTCGAAGACATCGAGCTCTCCGAGCCCAAGACGGTCGGCGACGAAATCGTCCTCAAGGCGAAGTGCTTGGCCACTGCGTTTCACGCCATAAAACCCAAAGTGGCGACTCGCGGCCCGGCGCCCGGCGCGACAGCGGCGGCCAAGCCGCAGCCGAGCGCGGGGACGCCATGAAGCCGACTGGCGCGGGGCGCGGACGGGCTGCCCTGGGGTTTCTCGCCGCCTTTGCGGCCGGTTGCGGCAACGCGACTCCGGTCGCACCGCCCCCTCCGAACCGCGTGGCGTCGGCTGCGTCCGCGAGTGCGGCCGGTCTTCCTCCCGAGCTGAAAGGGCCCGAATACACCGAGATCGACTTCGTGGAGAGCGACCACAATCGCGATCCGTTCCGAAGTTTTCTCGTTCAAAATCAACAGGCGGCCAAACAGGCTGTCAACCAGCGTCGCGTGGAGCTCGCGCAGTATTCGCTCGACGAGCTGAAGCTCGTCGCGATCGTGACCGGTGGGGGCCAGCCGAGCGCGATGTTCGTCGACCCGAACGGCAAGGGCACCGTGGTGTACAAGGGGACGTTCGTTTGCCGTGCCGAAACGGTGCACGTCGGAGCGAGCAACGGCCCCGAGTATCAACTCAACTGGCGCATCGACCGCATCCGTCCGGGCGACGTCGTGCTGATCCGCGAAGATCCGGCGCAGCCCGCTATCCCTCCTGCCACCCGCATCGTGCCGCTCCATCCGGAGGCCGACAAGGAAGCCGAGGGGCTGTCTCCGGGCTGATTCGGTGGTGCCGGGCAGCTGCGCTCAACGACAGCCGGCCGGGCTCGAGAGAGCCCGCTCGGCCGCGGTGCGCGCGAAGGGCGGCGCGCTGGCCGCGAGAAGGGGAGCCAGGCGGTCGCGCAAGTCGCGTGGCTGCAGGTTGGCAAGTCCGCCGAGGGCGCCGAGGGCGACTTGCTGGTCCTCCTCGCTGGTCCCGGGAACGCCCAGCCCCCGAGCGAGCTCCGTCAGACGATCGGTCGATCGAGCGTCGCACATCCCGCCGAGGGCGCCCGCCGCAGCGGCCCGCACCTCGGCGTCTTCGTTGCCGTCGTCGAGACGCTCGCGAACCCCGTCGCGATACGCGAGCGACCGGCGCCGGCCGAGTGCCGCGACCGTGGCACCGCGTACGCCGACGGACAAATCGCGGAGGGCTCGGCCGAGCGCTCTGTCGACGTCAGGGGTAGAAGGCGCATTGGCCAGCACCGCAACGGCCTGGGCCCGTACGAACGACCAGCCGTCCTCCGAGAGGACCGCCTTTGCCACCGGAATGGCCTCCGGCGACCGGGAGGCGGCCAGCGACTGAAGCGCCGCTTCGCGAACCCGCGGCGCCGGATCGCGGGCGGCCGCTACGAGCGCGGCGCTCGCCTGGGGCACTCCCGCCGCGGCCCCTGCTGCGCGCGCTCGAACGACCCACTCGGAGTCGCTCACCACGGCCTTTGCGACCCGAGCCGCAGCCGCCGCGTCCCCCGCGTGCGCGAGAGCCTCGAGCGGTCCGAGCACGAGATATCGGGCGCGCACGGGGGGAGAAGCGCCCAAGAGCTCGCGGACGACGGCTTCGCTCTCTGCGGGGGCCTCCACGATGTCCGGCCCGGCCGCGCGCATGACCTCCAAGCGTGCCGTGATGCTTCGTCGCGCATCGCTCAGCAACTGCGCGAGCCTCCCTGGCTGCGCCGCGTTGAGGGCTACCGACAGCGCCCTGCGAAGGACCGCGCGCGTGTCCGCGTCCGCCTCGGGCGTGGAAGCCATCGCATCGGCGATTGGATCGACGGCTTCATCGGGCGCAAGCGCCGCGAGCGTGGGCGCGATGCAGGCCCGTTCCGACGCGACTTGCCGGACGATCGTCGCGAGCGCGGGCGCCGCCCCCTTGCATCGCTCGAGTTTTTCGCGCGCCTTGCGCGACGCCTCGCCTTGCCGGCAGAGTCCGCGCGCAAGGAGCGGAGCCGCTTCCTCACACCGCTCATGCGCCGCAGCGACGTCTATCGCTCGCGCCATCCCGGCGGGGTCGAGTCCGTCAAAGGTGGCTTCGAGGGCCGACAGCGACCCATCGCTGGCCCGCTCGAGCACCTCCATGGCGGCGATTCCCCGATCGCTCGACAGCTTCTGCGCCACCTCGCCAAGCGAGGCGCCCGGCCCGTCGAACTCGCTGTATGCGACGAGCTCGGCGATCCCCACGTCCGGATGGGCAAGGCCGTGGGCGTAAGCGGTGTCGAGCACCAGACCGACGCAGGACGCCTCGATCGGCTCTGGAAACGCGATCTCGTAGCTTTCGCCCGGTTTTTGCCACCCGTCCTCCGGCAGGGTCACCTCGAACGTCCGCGTGCTCGTCACGACATAAAACGTGCGCGGGGCCGCCCCGCTCGAGGCCTTCGCGTCCGGCGGGGCGACGACCACCTGCATCTTTGCAATGGGCACGTCCGGAGGCGCCGCCATCACGACGAACTCGCCCTGGCCCGCCCCGGGCCTCCGTTCGAACCACGCGGTCTGGAGGTCGCCGTCCGTGAGCTCCGCGCCCCGCGACCCGGCAACGCTCGACCCCCGGGCGACCAAGAGCCGAGCAAGAGCTGCGCTCGCCCCTTGCCCCTTGTCGGTGGCTACGAGCTTTTGTGCCCCGCGCAGCTGCTCGGAGCCGAGGCGCTGCACCGTTGCCGGGCGCAGGGCCAGCGAGGCGGGGTAGAGCGCCAGCGGGTCGAGCAGCGTGAGCCGCTGCCCGCAGAGACTGAGATCCTCGCGCACGTCGCCGACCAGCACGAAGCTCGTGGGGCCATTCGCGACCGTCTGGACCATCTTGCCCGTCCGCTCCCCCGGGTCGCCGTCGACCAGTCCGGTCACACCCGCGAAGATCGGCGCCGCCCGACCCCCGGCGAAGATCCCTTCCCACGCGATCCCCGAGCTGCCGTCCTTGCTGGGGACTCGGACGTGCAGGACGTGCTTGCCGAGCCCGATCGCGATCGGTTCGACGACCACTTCGGTTTCGGCCGGGAGCTGCCGACGGTCGAGCGCAATCGGCACTCGTGCGCCGTCGGCTTCGACCATGCCGCCGGCCAAGTCGACGTTCACAACCAGCTCGGGGAGCCCCCCGCCGGCGGGAGCGGTGCCGCGCGTCTCGGCCAGCGCAAGCGGACAGGCGAGCAAGGCCGCCGCGACCAGAGCACACGTCCTTCGGCGCATCCGGACGCGACGATAGCCTACTTTTCTTGCCCCTTTGAGCGGGGACGTGCGACCAGGGCTGGCAGATGCGCTACGGCGTTCTCAGTGCGGCGTTCGGCGGCGCCGGGCTCGTGCTCGCGTCCGCTCTCTTCGAACGGCACGCGCTCCACGCGGGCACGGCAAGCGCGTCGGCCTCCAGCGATGCGCCGTTGCCGCCTCTCGTCATCCGTTCCGGAGGGGCGAGCGGCGAGACGAGTCGCCCGCCGCCCGCGCCGCCGTTTGCGGGGCTCGACCTGACGCGGATCGCCTTGGAGGACGGTGCTGCCACGGCCACCGTCCAGGCGGGCACCGCGCGGCTCACGCTCGACTCGGGCTTGCAGCACACGGTGAACGGTCTGATGAGAGCGAGCCACCTTCCGGAGGCTGCAGTCGTTCTCATGGACGTATTGAGCGGACGGCTGCTCGTCTACGCGAATCACGTCGAAGTGGGACCGGACCGCGACCTTTGTGCCGAGGCGACGGCGCCTTCCGCGAGCGTCTTCAAGATCGTCACGGCGGCGGCTCTGGTCGAGGACGCGCATCTCGGGCCCGATACCAAGCAATGTTATCTCGGCGGTGAGCAGCACATCGCAGCCGCCGACCTCGTCGAGGATCCTCGGCGCGACAAGTGGTGCACCACGCTGGCCGGTGCGATGGGTCGAAGCATCAACGCCGTGTTTGCACGGTTGGCCATGCAACGACTGTCGCCCGAACAGCTCGACGCGATGGCGCGCAGGTTCGGATATGCACGCGAAGTTGCTTTCGATGTGCCGGTGCAGTCGAGCGCGCTGCACGTGCCCCAGGACCCGCTGGAGTTCGCCCGCACCGCGGCCGGCTTCTGGAACAGCACTCTGTCGCCGATCGAGGCCGCCGAGATCAGCCTGATCGTCGCCCGTGGCGGCGAGAGCGTGCGCCCGAGGATCGTCGACGCGATCGTCGACGCCCGGGGGACGGAGGTCTGGACGGCGCCCGCCGCCCCGGAGTCCACCCGAGCCATCGCGGCCGACACGGCCGAAAAAGTCGCCGAAATGATGCAGCAGACGGTCCGCGAGGGGACGAGCTGGCGCGCGTTTCACGATGCGCGCGGCGGGGCGTTCCTTCCGGGAATCGTCGTTGCCGGCAAGACCGGTACGTTGACCGAGGCCGAACGCCGTCGATACTACACCTGGTTCACCGGCTTTGCGCCGGCGAAGCCCACGGACGACGTCCGGCAGGTTGTGGTCGCCGTGCTCGTCGTCAACGGGCCGACCTGGCGAATCAAGGCCAACGTGCTCGCCCGCGACGTTCTCCGCGCGTATTTCGCATCCCGAGGGGTGGAGCGGGTGACTCGGCCTCGATACGGCGAGCAAGGGGAGAGGCCTCCTCGAGCGCGCGCGGTCACCGAGACGGCCCTCTCTCGTGTAAGGTGACGGCGCGCGGCGGCCGCGCGCAGGAGACAACGGACAAATGCCCCTTCACGCTGGTTCTGCCGTCTGGATGGATCATCAAGAGGCGCGCATCTTTCATGTGAGCCCGGCCAGCTTCGACGAGTCCGTGGTCAAGGCACCTGCCCACCACATTCATCGACACCCGAAGGGGGCGAGTGAGGGGCATCATCACCCCGACGATCTGCGTCACTTCTTCGCGGACGTCGCCAAAGCTCTCGAGGGCTCCGACAAGATTCTCATCATGGGCCCCTCGATCGCCAAGCTGCAGTTTCTACGCTTCCTCCACGCGAACGCGCCCGCGCTCGAGACGCACGTGGTCGGCATCGAGAGCGCCGACCATCCCTCCGATCGCCAGCTCATGGCTCACGTCAAGCACCACTTCGGGGTCATCGACCGCATCGTCTGATGCGGGAGACGGGAGCCGCCGCGTCAGGCGTCCCGGACCTCTCGCAGCAGCACGAAGATCGCCCCGTCTTCGACCGCCAGGCGTTGAACCCCCTCTGCGCCCGCGCGCTCGCAAATGAGCGCGGCCAGCGCCCAAGCGGTCGGTTCGTCGGTGGCAAACACCGGGGTGGCAATTTCCCATAGGCCGCGCTCGGCGAGCGCGTCGGTGAGCGCGGCGGACGACTTCCGAACGGTTTCGGAAGCGTTGGGATTGCCCCATGCCCACGCCCAGGTGCGCGGCGCGCGAGCGAACGTGCCGATCAATGTCGCTCGCGCCGTCCCCACCGGTCCCCCTCCCGTCGTCCACCGCGCCGCGGACGCCTCGACGTCGAACTCGACACCCGCGGAAGCGAAGCGGCGACGCAGGGCTTCGTTCTTCTCGCGCATCCGCGCGACGAGGACGTCGCGTTCGCGATCGAAGTCGAGGCTGGGCGTGCGCACGAGCCCGGGAAGCCACGCAAACCCGCTGTTGAGACGCACGAACGTCCCACCGCCCACGTCCTCGAGCTGCAAGTCATCGAGGGCGCAAAGCGCCTCGGTGGCCTTGGCGAGTGTCGGCAAGAGAGAGCGGGCCGCAAGGCTGCCGAAGACCCTGTCGACCTCGGCTTCGTCGCCCAGGATCTCCTCGACGTCGATGCCTGCGACCGCCGGTTCGCCGTCCGGAGTGCGTACGACCTGGACCAGCACTCTGCCCCACGCGTCTGCGACGAGCTCGTCGCGCAGAAGGGCCCCGATGTCCCCCAAAATCTCGCGACGCAAGCGCTCGGCCTCGGCGGTGTCCATCCGTCTTCAGATGAAAAAGTCCGGAATGAGCTCTGCTCCGGGAACGGTTTGATAAGAATCGAAATCCGTGACGCCGGCCGCGCGAAGCACATCTTCGTCGATGAAGTAGTTGCCCGTGCACTCCCGACTCGGACGCGTCAGGACGGCGTGGGCAGCGTCGGCCATGATCTCCGGCGTGCGGCTTCCGCGGACGACGCTGTCGCCGCCGAGGAGGTTCTGGACGGCGGCCGTGGCGATGACCGTGCGCGGCCAGAGGGCGTTCACCGCGATTCCCGAGCTGCGAAACTCCCCGGCCATTCCGAGGACAAGAAGGCTCATCCCGAACTTGGCCGTCGTATAGGCCACGTGCGGAGCGAACCACTTCTCTCGGAGGTCGAGGGGTGGTGCAATGTTGAGAATGTGCGGGTTCTTCACTTTCAGCAGGTGAGGGATACACGCCTGCGAGCACGCAAATGTGCCGCGCGTGTTGATTTGGTGCATGAGGTCGAAGCGCTTCAGCGGCGTGTCGAGGGTTCCGGTCAGGCTTATCGCGCTTGCGTTGTTCACGAGCACGTCGATCGCGCCGAAGGTAGCCACCGCTCGGTCGACCGCCGCATGAATCTGATCCTCGAAGCGAACGTCGACGACGCAGGCGAGCGCTCGGCCCCCCGCTTGTCGAATCTCCTCAGCCGCAGAATGAATCGTTCCCGGCAGCTTCGGATTCGTCTCCGCGGTCTTCGCGGCGATCACGACGTTCGCGCCGTCGCGAGCCGCTCGCAGGGCGACGGCCTTGCCGATGCCACGGCTGGCGCCGGTGATGAAGAGCGTTTTTCCCTGGAGCGTCACGCAGCGCGACGCCGCTCGTGGTGCAAGATGTCCCGGAGCGCGTCCGCGAACGCGCGCACGAAGGCGTGGTTCGAGTCGCCGTTCGCTCGCTTGCGGCGGGACCGCTGCTCCGAACCTTGCATGTCTGCTGACCCCGCTCCGGTGACCTTAGCCATGTCCGCCATGTTTGTCCGCTCCCTGGACAAAGGGAATAAGCAAAATTCGTTTCTCGCGTTCGTGCGCGCGGCCGTACTCACGCATCGCACACAGCCTCACCAACACGATTCCGCATCAACCCGACGACCATCCCATCCTGCCACGAACGCACGCCCACGTCACGGACCGATCGCAACGCGGCGTTCGGGCCCCCTCCGCACCGCCCGAGAAAAACCTTGTACGTCATGGCCAGAGCTTTCGGCACGACCCTTGATACATCGTTGGGCGAGCGCCTCGCGGGTCCCGTCGTCGCGCCACCTCCAGTGACCCGATCCTCGCACGACCGCGCGACGGTCCCGCGGGGCGCTCGCTCCCATTGACGCCGCCCGACCCATTGCGAAAGGCGGCGCGTTCGTTCTGGCGGCTGCGCCCACTTGGGGGGCGCACGATTCGATCTACGCGGCGTCTTTCGTACACTTCGCGAGCTCGGCGAGCGCCGACTCGGCATTGGCCAACCCGTCCCCTCCGGATTCGAATCGGCGAGAGAGGCGCATGTCGGGGGTGAGCTTCCACGCGCCGCGCGTCTTCTTGATGAGGGCCATGATTTTTTCCGGATCGAGCGGCGTGTCGTCACGCAGGTGCAAAATAACCGATTGCTCGCTCGCCTCGCATCCAAGCGCCCGCATGCGCCTCAACTCCGTTTTCAGCGACATCAGTTTGACCAGTCGACGCGCCGCCTCGGGAGGCGCGCCGAAGCGATCTTCCATTTCGGCGCCAATCTCGGAGACGTGCGCTTCGTCGACGGCGCTCGCGAGTCGCTTGTAGAGCGACAGACGAATCCCGACGTCGTTCACGTAGTCGTCCGGCAAGAGGGCTTCGACGTCGAAACTCAGCTCCGGGTCGACCTCGTGCGAAACCTCTTCACCGCCCAGTTCGTGCACGGCGTCTTCCAGCATCCGGCAGAACATGTCGAGCCCCACGCTGGCCACATTCCCCGATTGTTCTGCGCCGAGCAGATCGCCGGCGCCGCGCAGCTCGAGATCGAGCGAAGCAATCTGGAAGCCGCTCCCGAGCTCGGTGTGCCGCTCGAGGGCCTCGATTCGCGAGCGCGCCTCGTCGCTCATCGCGTTCTCCGGCGGAACGACGAGGTAGCAGTACGCCCTCTCCTTGCCGCGCCCGACGCGGCCGCGGAGCTGGTAGAGCTGCGCCAGGCCGAAGAGGTCCGCCCGGTCGATGATCATCGTGTTCGCTCGCGGGATGTCGAGACCACTCTCGATGATCGCGGTCGACGCGAGGACGTCGTACCGCCCATCGACGAAATCGAGCATCGTTTCTTCGAGGGAGGCCTCGCCCATCTGCCCGTGGGCGACCGCGACGCGTGCCGCCGGGACGAGCTCCTGAACGCGATGGGCTTTTTCGTAGAGCTTTTCGATGCGGTTGTACACGTAGAAGCACTGCCCGCCGCGCGCGAGCTCGCGCTCGATCGCCTCGCGCACCACCTGCTCGTCCCACCGTGTCACGATCGTTCGCACCGCGCGCCGGTCGACCGGCGGCGTCGTGATCAGCGACAGGTCGCGCACCCCGCTGACGGCCATCTGCAACGTGCGAGGGATGGGTGTCGCGGTGAGCGTCAGAACGTCGACCTGCGCTCGCAGCTGTTTGATGCGCTCCTTGTGCGTGACGCCAAACCGCTGCTCTTCGTCGACGACGAGCAACCCCAGGCGTTTGAAGTGCACGTCTTTCGAGAGGAGCCGGTGCGTTCCGACGACGACGTCGACGTTCCCCTCGCGCAGACCGAGCACGGTTTCTTCTTGTTCTTTCTTCGTTTGGAAACGCGACAGCGCCCGGACGACGATCGGGTAGCCCGCCATTCTGGTTTCGAGAGTCCGAAAGTGCTGCGCCGCCAGGACCGTCGTCGGGCAAAGGAGCGCCACTTGCCGCCCCCCCATTGCGGTTCGAAACGCGGCCCTCAGCGCGACTTCCGTCTTGCCGAAGCCGACGTCGCCGCAGACGAGGCGGTCCATCGGACGGGTCGATTCCAGATCCTTGTTCACTTCGTCGATGGCGCGCGCTTGATCCGCGGTCTCGTCGTACGGGAACGTCGCCTCGAAGGCGCGGTAGTCGTCGTCGGCGGGCACGAGGGGGTCGGCCCGTGCGGCGTGCCGTTCGGCGTACAGCCGCAAGAGCTCGTCGGCCATCTTGCGCACCTCTCTCGCAACGCGGGCCTTCGTGCGTGTGAACGAGCTCCCGCCGAGGCGATCGAGCTTGGGCTGGGCATTCTCGCCGCCCGCGTATTTCTCGAGCTGGTTCAGGCGCCAGACCGGCAGATACAGCTTGTCGCCGCCCGCATACTCGATGGCGATGAGGTCCACCGTCAGCCCGGAGACCTTCTTGTGCGCGAGCCCGTGGTACCTGCCGATACCGTGCTCGACGTGCACCACGTAGTCGCCCGGGGCGAGGCTGCGCAGGTCTTCGAGGAACGTGCGCGCCTTGTCGGCGCTCCGAGCCCGTTCGCGCCGCCGGTGCACTCGAGAGCCGAAGATTTCCTCTTCGGTGACGAGCACCAGTCCGTCGGCCGGAAGAATCACGCCGCGCGCGAGCGGGCCGACGACGACCTGCACGTGTTCGGCCGGCTGATCGAGCCACCTCGGGTCGAACGCGCTCAAGCGGGCCTTGCAGAGGACGCCCTGATGTCCGAGGAGCGTGACGAGCCTCTCGGCCTGGGTCTGCGCGCGTGCGGCCAAGAAAACGGCGAGGCCATGCTCCCGCCAGTGCACGATTCGCCGCACGAGAGGCGCGAGGCCCGCGTTTTTTCCCCTCGACGAGCGCGCCGCCTTGACCGCGCGGGTCAGGTCTTCGTTGTCGCGGGATGCCAGATCCAGCGGCTGTTGCGCGGTCTCGAACGTGCCGAGCCCCCCCTCCGCGCCCCCGGTTACGGGCGTACGGTGGAGGACGATGAGTGTCCGAGACGCCAGGTCCGCCGCGACGCGCCCCTCGTCCAGATAGTATTCCGAGGGCGAGAACGACGGTCCCGATCCCGCCTTGTGCTTCGCGTCGGCGTCGGCACGCGCAAGTTCGTCGCGTACGGCCCGAGTGATCGACGGAGGATCGTCGAGCACGACGACCGCGTCTTGCGGGACGTAGGCGAGCAGGGGTTCGAGCGCTTCGTAGTACGCCGGAAGAAAGCCTTCGGCGCCGAAGAACGCGCGTCCGCTCACGACGTCGTCGACCAGGGTGCGCGTCTTGCTCGTGGGCCAATCGATCGACTCGGCCATGTTCGTGATCCGCGCCCGCGCGCGCGCAACGTTGCCCGAGTCGAGAATCGCCTCGCGTACGGGCGACAGCCAGAGCTCCTTCACATCGGGCGCGCCCTTCTTGGTCGTTTGATCGCCCGGGTCGAAAGGCTTCATCGAGAGCACCAGCTCGCCGTAGAGCTCGACGCGAACGGGCAGGTCGCTCGACGGTGGCCAAATATCGAGAAGGGCCCCTCGCACCGCGAAGCTCCCGCGATCCTCGACGACGGGCACACGCAAGTATCCCGCCTCGCTCAGCGTTCGCACGAGCGCGTCGCGATCGATCTCCTGCTCGGCCGCGATGCGGTCGGCGCGCCGCTCGAGCTCCGCACGCGGAACGACTTTGCGCAAGAGAGCCGTCGCCGGAACGGCGACGAGGCTCCAGGCTCGCTCGTGCGCCAGGTGGAACAGCGTCGCCATGCGACTCATCGCGGCCGCGCGGTCGGGGCTCACGTCGGCGTAGGGTGACGACTCGTTCGCCGCGAAGAGCAGAACCTCTCCTTCGCCGGTGTCTTCAGCCTCGTCGTCCAGCGCGCCGCGCATGAAGAAGCCGGCGTCTTGGGCGGCTCGTCGGGCGGAGTCAGAATCGCAGGTGATGAAGACGACTCGGCGGCCGGCTCGGGCGAACGCCGCGGCGACGGCGGGTCCGGCGCTCCCCCGCACGCCGGCGACGTCGACGCGGGTTGATGCAACGCCGGCGATCGCCTTCGCGCGCTGCACGACGTCGCGTATGCGCGCGGCCGTGACGCCCTCGGGAGGCAGGAGCGAGCCGAGGGGCTCGACCTCTACGTCAGCGCTCGCAAGCGCCTCGGCGGTCAGACCCGTATGCTCCGCGAGCGTGGAGGTGATGAGGGGACTCGGCATCTCGTGCGCTTCCTGCCCGCCCCAGGCGTTCATGCTGCATTCATGCCTGGGTCTTGTCCCTCTTGTAGCGCACCGTCATCACTTCGAACTCGCCGCCTTCCGCCGACGGAACGAACGACCGGAACAAACGCACATTGTCCTCGGGCCTTTCCGTCACCTCTCGCCAACGCATTCGCGAACCGTCCGGCCGGGTCATCTCGCCGATGAACGTCATCGTCCGTGTCGCCACGTCCCATCTTCCCTGCATGACGACGAGTCCGCGGCGAAGGGGATCGACCCAGGTCCCGACGTACCTTCCGTGCACCGAGTCCCAGCCGCTGATGCCGTGTCCTTCGAATCCGCTGGTTTCGTTCTTGAAATCGCTGACGAGCCAAGGTCCGCACATGCGACAAACCAATGTGCCCTCGCTCGTTTGCACGGGAGCCCCCCGCTCGGGGCGGACCTCGATGGCGGCGAGCCATCGGCCGGCGTCCGCCGCAAGAACCTCGACCTCGGGGCTCTCGGTCTGTGACATGCGGCCGAGTATTGCACCGAAGTGGAGTCGACGGGAGGCGGGGCCCGGGCCCAGTCCGGCTATCTCGCCCGCGGGGTGGCTTGGCCAGCTGCGGACGGTGATGCGCCGGATCGGCCGAAAGACCGCGTTGCTCTCAAAGCTGACCGCTCGAATCCGTCGCCCGCGCTGGCGGGTCCCCGTCCGGCTGCTTGTGCACGGTGACCCGCACGCGCGTCACGCGCCGCCGGCTGATGGCCGTCACCTCGGCGGTTGCGCCACGCGCGAGATCGACTTTATCGCCCGCTCGAGGCAGCCGGCCCAAGAGCTCGACGACGAAGGAGCCCACCTGCTCGCCGAGCTCCTTGTCCGGCACATGCACGCCGATCGCCCGAAACTCCTCCATCGCCGCGCGCCCGTCGACCTCCCACACGTTTTCGGCGCCCGGGACTTTTACGATCCGTTGCGGCTCCTCGTCGAACTCGTCGCGGATCTCGCCCACGATTTCTTCGAGCAGGTCTTCCATCGTCACGATGCCGCTGGTCCCCCCGTATTCGTCGACGACGACGGCGATCGGGACCTGCTTGCGCTGCATCTCCCGAAGTACTTCGACTCCGCTCTGCACCTCCGGGACGAAAAGGATGTCGCGCCGCAGCGCCGAAAGATCGGAGAGGGTGTCGCCGCCCGGGTGAAGGAGGAAGTCCTTCGCGTAGAGGTAGCCCGCCACATCGTCGAGCGAGCGGCCATGAGTCAAGACGACTCGCGAGAACTGGTGCGTGCGGACGAAGTCGTGCGCGTCTTTTCCGCTCGTCTGGAGCGGCAGCGACACGACGTCGACCCGGGGCACCATCGAATGTCGGGCCGCGCGCTCCGAGAAGCGCATGACGCGCTCGAAGAGCTCCGCGGTCGATTTCCCGCGCGGCGATCGCACGGCGCTCGCGGCCAAGATGGCCAGGATCTCGTCTTGACTGAACCTCCCCTCGACGCTCGCCACGTCGGGCGACATCCCCACCGCGCGCAGGACGAGGCGCGAGGCGCGCTCGAGAAGCCACAAAAGGGGCAAGAAGCTGACGTAGATGAAACGGAGCGGAATGGCCGCCGCCAGGGCAGTGGCCTCCGTGCGCTGGATGGCCACCAGCTTCGGAACGAGTTCGCCGAAGAGAACGTGACCGAAGGTCAGGATGACGAAGGCAAAAACGTCGAGCGCGACGTGTGCCGCCCGCGACGCCGGCGCGGCGGTGAAGGCAAAATGGGCGCGATCGAGCACGGCTGCGAGGGAAGGCTCGCCGATCCATCCGAGCCCGAGGCTCGCGAGCGTTATCCCGAACTGGGTCACCGATAGGTAACGGTCGAGCCGGCCGACGATCGACTCCGCGAGCGTCGCCCTCTTGTCTCCCTTGCGCGCGCGGGCGCGGAGCTGCGTTGCTCGGACCTTGACGACCGCGAACTCTGCGGCGACGAAGAATCCATTGAGCAAAATGCAGATAGCGGCGACAAGAAGTCCCCACACGGGCCGCCATACGTATCATGGCAAAGGCTAGCGGGGGACCATGACCGATCACGACGTCCTCGTCTTCCTCGTTGCTCTCGCGGCGCTGCTTGCTTCGGCGAGACTTCTCGGCGAGCTCGCGCGTGCGCTGGCGATGCCGCTGGTCGTCGGCGAAATGGCCGCCGGAATCGTACTCGGACCGAGCTTGCTCGGGCGCATCGCCCCGAACGCCCAGAGGTGGCTCTTTCCCACCGGGGCGCCCGCCTCGATGATCGGTGGGTACACCACCATCGCGGTGGTCCTGCTGCTCGTCGTCGTCGGGCTCGAGGTCGACCTCGGGGTCATTCGCCGTCGGGGTCGAAGCGCCCTCGCCACGGGGCTCCTCGGCATCGCGCTGCCGGTCGCCAGCGGGGTCGCCCTCGGGCTCCTGCTCCCCGATTCCGATTTGGTCGACCCGTCGAGGCGGTCGATCTTTGCCCTGGTCCTCGGCGTCGCGCTCAGCATTTCGGCGCTTCCGGTCATTGCCAAGACCCTCCTCGACCTCGGTCTCTTCAAGTCGGACATCGGTTTGCTCGTCATGGCCGCGGCCATGATCGACGATCTCGTGGGATGGCTGGCCCTCTCGCTTCTCCTCGGTCCCGTTCACGGCACGACGATCGACCTTTCTTCGTTCGGGCGCACCGTGGGGCTGGGGGCGACGTTCGTCGCGGGCATGCTGACCGCCGGCCGGCGCGTCATCGATTTCGTCCTCAGACGGCTGTCGCGAAACGGCGCCGCCGCCCCGGGACGCGTCCTTTCGCTCGTCATCGTGCTCGCGCTGCTCGGCGCGAGCGCCACGAACGCGATTGGTCTGCACGCCGTCTTCGGCGGGTTCGTCGCGGGCTTGACGCTGAGTCGGTCGGCGCGCGTAAACGCCCGCACCCGGATGGTGGTCGAAGACTTCGTCACCTACGTCTTCGCGCCGGTTTTCTTCGCTTCGATCGGCCTGCACATCGACTTCGTGAACGGGTTCGACGCCCCCCTGTGCCTCCTCGTGTTCACGGCGGCGACGCTGCCGAAGCTCGTCGGTTGCACCATCGGTTCACGCTTCGGGGGGAGCTCGGCCGGTCGTCTCGGGTGGCGCCAGGCCATCGCCGTCGGCTTCGGGATGAACGCGCGTGGAGCGATGGGGATCATCCTTGCGGCCATCGCCCGCGACGCGGGGCTCCTCGGCGACCGGATGTTCGTTGCGCTCGTGGTCATGGCGCTCGCGACGTCGCTGCTCAGCGGGCCGGCCATGAAGTGGCTCTTGTATCGCGAAGAACCGGAAGAGGACGTCGTGACGCTGCTCCGTCGAGGCGCCTTCGTGGGCGAACTTCACGCCCGCACGCCGAGCGAGTCGATCGGCGAACTGATTCGTGCCCTCGGGTCGCTGCTCACCGGTCGAAAGCGTCTCGCGCGCGACGCGGTGTTGGAGCGCGAGCTCGTGGCCGCCACAGGCCTCGGCGACGAGGTGGCCATCCCGCACGCGGCGGTCGAGGGGCTCGAGCGGCCGCTGCTCGCCCTCGGTCGAGCGCCGCACGGCATCGACTTCGACGCCCACGACGGCCTGCCGGCGCGCATCGTCTTTCTCTTGCTCATTCCGCCGAACGCCTACGACGAAGAGGTCCGGATCCTGGCCTCGATCGCGCGAGCGACCTACGACGCTCGCGCGCGCGAAGAGTTGGCGGCCGCGAACGGGATCGAGGAAGTGACTCGCGTCCTCGGGCAGAGCGCCAAGCGAACACGCGCATCGATGCGGCCGAAAAAAGCGAATCGCGAGGGGTTGGGCGAGAGTTAGGAGCATTTGCCCGTTTCCGAGTTGTTGCCATACTGGAACATTGCGTCCTCCTCGTTGGCTATTGCCCGTTCCGTCTTGTGGCCCGCGGCACGGATGCTATCGTCGTCGCAGGGAGGCGTGTGGCCGTGCGTGGGCCGCGTGCAGTTCGCCGGTATGGCACAAATCGGAGCGTACGAGGTCGTGCGGTTGCTCGGACGCGGGGAAATGGCCAGTGTGTACGAGTGCCGCCACGCGAAGCTGGGGCGCTGTGCGGCAATCAAAGTTCTCCATCCCCATCTCGCACGGGACAAAGCGGCTGCCGCGCGCTTCTTGCGCGAAGGACAGGCCCTCGCGCGAGTCGAACATCCGAACGTCGTCGAGGTATTCGACGTCGGCGAGCATCACTCCGTGCCTTACCTGGTGATGTCGCTGGTGGACGGCGAAGACCTCGAAGAGCACTTTCGGCGGCGCCACCCGATGGCCATCGCCGCGATCGCGGACTGCGTTCTGCCCGTCATCGGTGCCGTGGCGGCTGCGTACGACGCAGGGGTCCTCTTTCGAGACGTGAAGCCCAGCAACATCCGGATTGCGCGCGATCACCGGGGTGCACCGATACCCAAGGTGCTCGATTTCGGCATCTCGAAGTTGACCGGCGACGAGCGGGGCCAGAAAGTTTCCCATATCAATGAGCTGCTCGGGACGGCGAGCTACATGGCCCCGGAGGAACTTCACTCGGCGAAACAGGCGAGCGCTCGGGGCGACGTCTACGCGCTCGGCGTGATTCTCTATCAAGCGGCCACGTTGGCCCGTCCTTTCCGCGGCGACGACGCGTTCGAGTTGATGCACGCGATCTTGACCGCGCGCGTGTCGCCCCCGAGCTTCTTCAGACCCGACGTTCCGGAAGAATTCGACGCGCTCGTCCTCCGCGCCATCGAGCGTGAGCCGTCCAATCGGTTCGACTCGGCGCGGGAGCTGGGGCTGGCGCTCGCGCAGTTCGCGTCCGAGCCGCCAGCGTGGCGCTCGGAGTTCCTGCCCCGCTCCGGCGAGCGAATGACGGCGGCGCCGTCCGCGAGCGCCGACACACGCAAGCGCTCGCGGCGTTGAGCATGGCGAGTCAGCCGCGAAGGCCTTGCTCCTCGCCCCAGTCTTGACGCACGATGCGCGCCGCAATGCGGCTCAAGCTCGTCCTTTTCGCCTCAGTTGCCCTCTCTTGCGTCGCATCGACAGGTCGCACGGCATTCGCCTTCGGCGGTAGCGCGCGAGAGCTCGAGCGGCAGGGCACGTTCGCCATCACCAACAACGCCGGGTTCGGCTTCACCCAGGAGCTCGACAGCCCTCCGAGCACCACCTTTTCGCTGCGGCCCGCGCTCGACTACTTCATCATCCCCAATCTCTCGATAGGGGGCGCCGTCGAGTTCGTGTCGAACTCCTATTCGCACGCCCCCACCACGACTTCGTTCAGCGTTGCGCCCGAAGTCGGCTACGAATTCGCGCTCTCGGACACGTGGTCGTTCTGGCCGCAAGCGGCGATATCGATGTCGTTTCCAAACCCGGGCGACCCGTCCGCGACGCTGATCATCACGGCGCCTTTCCTCGTCCACCCGGCACCCCATTTCTTCTTCGGTATCGGACCGGGCTTCTCTCAGGGGCTCACGTCGAATCCACCGACGAGGATCACCGGCACGTTTCTCATCGGCGGCTACTTCGACCACTGAGGGGTGTGGCGTTTTGGCGCTTGCGTGACCGCTTCGCCTCCCCGCGAGGCGTCGCGGGCGTGGCGAGCCGAAGAGGTATCGCGCCTCACTTGGGGTCGGGCACGGTAGGTGCACCAAGGCGGGCCGTGCCGAAGCGGTTGGGAGGCCACTAGCCACACGCATGACTGCAGCCGCCACGCAGCAGCAGCAGGAACAAGAAGTCACCGCCGCTGCGGCGGCCCTGCGCGTCCCGCCGCTGGACCACGGTGCGATTGGAAACGGGCGCGTGCTCGCGCTCGTGTCGCCGACGAGCGCAATCGAGTGGCTTTGCCTTCCGCGCTTCGATTCACCCTCGGTCTTCGCGAGGCTGCTCGACGCTCATCGGGGCGGCACGTTCCGCGTGCTCTACGGCGAGCACGAGGTGCGCGGTCACCTCCGCTACGTGGCGAACACCAACGTCCTGACCACGCGCTTCGAAGTGGCCGATTGCGTCTGGGAAATCGTGGACTACGCACCGCGAATCCCCGAAGGGCTCGGCGTGCGCGTGCCGCTCGAGATCGTCCGGATCGTTCGACCGATCGCGGGCCATCCAAAGCTGCGCGTCGACTTCGATCCCCGCCCCGACTACGGGCGCGCCCCTGTCGAGATGCGGGAGACCACGCATGGCATCGAAGTGCTCGGGGGCCCGGCACCCTTGCAGCTTTGCACGAACCTGCCGTGCCCGTACGTCTTGGCGCGGCGGGAATTCGTCCTGACCAAGCCAATCTACTTCGTTCTCAGCTACGGGCGGCGAGAATGGTCGCCGACGCTCGCGACCGCCTTCCACGAGCTCGAGCTCACGATCGCGGGCTGGCGCGCCTGGGCGAAGAGTTGTTCTTTGCCCAACTTCGCCGCACCAGAGGTGCTTCGTTCGGCGCTCTGTCTCAAACTTCACGCGTATCACGACACCGGCGCAATCATCGCCGCCACGACGACGAGCATCCCGGAGGCCATCGGCACGGCTCGCGCTTGGGACTACCGGTTCTGTTGGCTGCGCGACGCCGCGTTCGTCGTCGAGGCGCTGCGCCGCCTGGGGCACCTGAACGAAGGCGAGCAGTTTCTCAATTTCCTTCGCGACGTGGCCGAGGGCGGGCCGCTCCAGCCCCTCTACGGCATCGACGGGGCGCGCAACCTCGAGGAACAGCGCCTCACCCACCTCGCGGGATTCGGAGGCTGCGGATGGGTGCGCATCGGCAACGCGGCGTGCGAGCAGCGGCAGAACGACTTGATGGGCGAACTCATACTCTGCCTCGAGACTCTTCTCACCGACCCGCGGATCGTCGACGAGGACTCCGGGCGTTTCACGCCCCTCTTGCAGCGGCTGGTCGAAGAGGCGATCGAGGCGGCTCCGACGCTCGACACGAGCATTTGGGAGTTTCGAAGCCTCCGCGGCGTTTACACGTTTTCACGCGCCATGTGCTGGGTGGCGATCGACCGCGGCGCCAGCCTGGCGCGTCGAATGGGGCGAATCGACCTGGCGGAGAAGTGGGCGCCAATCGCCGAGCGCGAGCGTGCCGAGGTGCTGCAGCGCGGCTACTCGAACCGGCTGGGATTCTTCACGCAGCAGCTCGACGGCCAGTACCCCGATGCTTCGCTCCTCCTTTTGCCGACCATCGGCATCATCGACGCGCGCGATCCGCGCTTCGCCTCCACGGTCGACGCCTATGAGCAGCGCCTCGTCACCCGGGGTCTCATGCGCCGCTACGCGAGCCTGGACGACTTCGGCGAGACGCACAGCGCTTTCACGATTTGCTCGTTCTGGTGGGCGGAGGCGCTCGCTCTCACGGGACGCCTCGATCGCGCCGTCGAAGTGTTCGAGAACGTCACCCGCCACGCAAACCCGGTCGGGCTGTTCAGCGAGGACATCGACCCGGAAACGGGCGCGCTACTTGGCAATTTTCCCCAGGCGTATACGCACGTGGGCCTCATCCACGCCGCGATGACGATCGGAGAACTCCTCGAAGCCCGCGACGGAAAGGCGCGAGCGTGGACGTGACATGGGACGTCTGATACTCGTCTCCAATCGCCTGCCGGTGACGGTGAGGCTCGACGACCGCGAGGTCTCGATCGCTCGAAGCCCCGGAGGCCTGGTGACGGGGCTCCGGGTGCCGCACGAGCGCACCGGAGGAACCTGGATCGGCTGGCCGGGCGACGTGTCGCAATTGGACGGGGCGCAGCAGCGTTCCCTCGCGTCGCACCTGTCGGAGCTGCGCTGCGTTCCCGTGCACCTCAGCGGGGAGGAAGTCGCCAGCTATTACGACGGCTTCTCGAACGGGGTGCTTTGGCCGCTCTTTCACTATCTTCTCGATCGGATCCCGCCCTCGTCGCAGGAGTGGGATGCGTACCGCGCGGTCAACGAGAAGTTTGCCGAGGTCGCGGCCCAAGTTTGGCGGCCCGGTGACCTCGTCTGGGTCCACGATTACCAGCTCGTGCTCGTCCCTCAGCTCCTTCGCGCGCGCATTCCGAGCGCCACGATCGGCTTCTTTCTCCATATTCCCTTTCCCGTCTCCGAAGTCGTCCGCACGCTTCCGTGGCGCGATCAGGTGCTCGAGGGAATGCTCGGCGCCGATCTCGTCGGCTTCCACACGTTCACGTATCGCAAGCACTTTGCGTCCTCCGTACTTCGGATCTTGGGCATTCCTTCGAAGGGGGACTGCGTTTACATCGACGGCCGCCAGATTCGCCTCGGCGTCTTTCCCATCGGCGTCGACGCGCGCACGTTCGTAGAGCTGGCGGAAGATCCGGACGTGCAGCGGGAGACAGCAACGATTCGAGCCGAAGCGCGCGGCGAGAAGATCCTCCTCGGGATCGACCGTCTCGACTACACGAAGGGAATTCTTCCGCGGCTGCTTGCCTTCGAACGTCTCCTCGAGCGAGAGCCGCACTGGCGCGCGAAGGTGCGCCTCGTACAAATAGCCGTTCCGTCGCGCGACCGTGTGCCGAGTTACCAGCAGTTTCGCCGGCAGGTCGACGAGCTCGTCGGGCGAATCAACGGCGCATTTGCGTCAGTCGACTGGGTTCCGATCCACTACGTGCATCGCGCGCTCGACGAGAGGCAGGTCGTGGCCCTGTACCGCGCCGCCGACGTCATGCTCGTCACGCCGCTGCGCGACGGAATGAATCTCGTGGCCAAGGAGTTCGTGACTTGTCGCGCCGACGAAGACGGCGTGCTCGTCTTGAGCGAGTTCGCCGGCGCCGCGGCCGAGATGGGCGAGGCGGTACAGGTGAACCCCTACGACGTGGAGTCGATGGCGCAGGCATACGCCGACGCGCTGACGATGCCCGAGGAAGAGCGGCGACTGAGAATGCGCTCGCTGCGGCAGCGGATCGCCGCGCGCGACGTCCATCAATGGGCCGAGAGCTTCCTCGACACGCTCGGGGGTATCGGCGCAGGAGCGGAAGCACCGTCGGTCGTCCTCACTTCGCGCGAGGACCTCGATGCGATCGCCGCCCGCCTGCGCAGCGCCGACCGTCTTTTGCTCCTCCTCGACTACGACGGCACCCTCGTGCCATTTGCCCGGGCACCCGACCTGGCGACGCCCGACGGCGAGCTTCGCGAACTTCTCCGCGCGCTGGCCTCGAAGCCGGGGGCTCGGGTGCACGTGGTCAGCGGCCGCAGTCGCGAGACGCTCGACCGCTGGCTGGGCGATCTGCCGATTGCGCTTCACGCCGAGCACGGCTTCTGGTCGCGCGGCAGCCCGGAAGAGCCTTGGGTGGCGATGACGAACATCCGGGCCACTTGGCAGGCGGGCGCGCGCCGCATCCTCGAGCAAGCGACGGCCGTGACGCCGGGCGCGCTCATCGAGACGAAGACGGCGAGCCTTGCCTGGCACTGGCGGATGGCGGAGCCCGAGCTCGGGGCGGAGCGTGCCCAGGAGCTCTGGCGGCGGCTCGAAGCCGACCTGAGCGAGGAGCCGGTCGAGCTGCTCCGGGGCGAGCGGGTCATCGAGATTCGACCGCGCGGCATGCACAAGGGCCGCGTCGTCGAGCGCGTGCTAGCGGCGCTTCCGCGCCCGCTTCCCACGATTGCGGCGATGGGCGACGACGTGACCGACGACGACACCTTTCGCGCCCTTCCGCCGGAGGCCATCACGATCAGCGTCGGCTTCCGTCCGAGCGTGGCGCGCTACCGAGTTGCGCGGCCGCGCGCCGCCCGGGCGCTGCTGAAAAGCGTGGCGGACCGGTGACGACGCGGGCCTGGGGCTCGTACGTCGCGGTGGCGAATGTCGACGCTGCAACGAAGCGCGCCGAGTCGCTCAGGGCAAAAGTCATCGTTCCGCCCGCCGACATTCCACAGATGGGCCGCTTTGCGGTGTTCGCGGACCCAGCCGGCGCTGTCCTTTCGATCTTCCAGGGACAGTAGAGCTCTCTCGGCGCCGGTGCGACGAAACGTTCGTCGTTTTTTCAGCGCGATCGAAACGCGTCCTTCCCGATTAAGGAGGTGGAGGGGGCGAATCTCGGCCTCCGGCGCTTCCTTCCTTGACGTTACGAGGACAGAGAGGCCTGCTCGATACGCAGAGACGCTTTGCCAACGAGAAATGACGCTTCGCCAATGGGAAATGTGACTTTTCGGATCGGAAAAGACGCTTTGCCAATCGAAACGGACGCTGAGCCGGTCGACAAAGACGCATTCCCAATCGAACCAGACGCTTCACCGACGAGAAAGGGCGCCAAACCTATCGAACGAGACGCTTTGCCAACGAGAAATGACGCTTTGCCAACGAGAAATGACGCTTTGCCAACGAGAAATGACGCTTTGCCAACGAGAAATGACGCTCTGCCAACCGAAAAAGAGGCTCGACTTCACGACAAAGACGCGACGTCGACCGAAGACGACGCTTTACCAATCGGAAATGCCGCTCTGCCGAGTGAACTTGACGTGGAGTCGATGAGAAACGACGCTTTACCGATTGGACAAGCCGCTAGGGACAGCCCCTAGATTAGAACTGCGCCAAGAATCGCGGATCGTTCTCGAACAAGATGCGAAGGTCCGGAATGCCGTAGCGGACCATCGCCACGCGCTCGACGCCCATCCCGAAGGCAAAGCCGGTCCATTTCTCCGGGTCGATTCCGCAGCTCTCGAAGACCACCGGATGGATCATCCCGCTCCCCAAAATCTCGATCCAACCCGTGCGCTTGCAAACGCTGCAGCCAGCGCGCCGCCCGTCGGGGCCTTTGCAAAACGGGCAACCAACGTCGACCTCGGCCCCAGGCTCTACGAAAGGGAAGTAGCTCGGGCGCAATCGAATCGGCGTCCCCGCGCCGAAGAACCGGTCGGCGAACTCCGCAAGGACGCCCTTCAAGTGGGCCATCGTCACGCGCTCGTCGACCAGGAAGCATTCGATCTGATGGAACATCGGTGAGTGCGTCGCATCGTCGTCGCGCCGGTAGACGACTCCGGGCGCGATGAACGCCATTGGCGGCGGCCGCGTGCTCATCGCCCGGACTTGAATGTTGCTCGTATGCGTTCGCAGCAGGCGCCCTCCGGTCGTCCAGAAGCTGTCTTGCATGTCGGTCGCCGGGTGATCGGGAGGAAACCCGAGCTTCGTGAAGTTATTTTCCTCGGTTTCGATCTCCGGCCCGTCGTGCACCGCAAAGCCGAGGCTCGCGAGTACGTCGACGATCTCGTCGCGCACGATCGAAATCGGGTGCATGTGCCCGAGAGGCGCCGGCTCCCGCCCCGGCAGGGTCAGGTCGAACGGCGCCGCGTGGAGCTCCGCTTCGCGTTTGTCGCGCGCGATCGCCCGAAGACGCGCTTCGAACGCGCCCTCTACCTCCTCTTTCAGGGCGTTGACCAGTGAGCCGATGGATCGACGGGCGTCCGCGGAGACCGAACCCATCTGCCTCAGGATCGCTGTAAGCTCGCCCTTCTTACCCAGGATTTTGGCGTTTTCGTCGCGCAGGGACTGCTCGGTTGCGGCAGCCTCGAATCGCTCGCGAAACGCGGCTTTGAGCATCGACAAAGAACGTTCGATCGCCGATTGAGTCGAGGTGTCCGGCATGGCTTTCGTACGGCGACCCGATAGCATATCCGCGGAAGAAGGGAGCACCCGCTTCGTGCACGACAAACGACCCGCATTCGCCTGTTTCCTTGCCGGTTCGGCAGCGCTGGTTTTTGCGGCGTGCGTGCCAAAAGACAAGTACGACGCTGCGCTCGCCGACGCCCAGTCCGTCCACGCGCAACTTGCGGCAAGCTCGGACCGAGAGAAGGCCAAAGATGCGGAGATCGCGAACTTGCGTCAGGGGCTCTCGGACGCTCAGGCGGACGTTCAGCAGCGCGACCAGAAGCTGAGCGACTTGTCGACCTCAGACCACAATCTGCAGGCACAGCTCGACGAAGGAACCGCGATCAACGCGAAGCTCCGGGGCGAGCTCGAGCGACTCGGCAAGAACGTCGATGCGATGCTCCAGGAGAAAGGAACGCTGTCCCACGCGCTCGACGACGCAAAGGTGCGTCTCGAAGAGCTCCGCAAGGCGCAGGCGGCGGCGGAGGCGCGCGCTCAACTCTTCCAGCAGCTGGTGCAGAAGCTCAAGAAGATGATCGACGCGGGCCAGCTCAAAGTGGCGACACGCGCCGGACGGCTCGTCATTCAGCTCCCCAACGACGTTCTTTTCGACTCGGGGCAAACGGCGATCAAACCTGTCGGAAAAGAGGCGCTGGCGCAGCTGGCAAAAGTCCTCGTGACGATTCGGGGACGAGCGTTTCAGGTGGGTGGCCACACCGACAACGTCCCCATCTTGACGGCGAGGTTCCCGTCCAACTGGGAGCTTTCGACGGCGCGCGCGGTGGAAGTGGTCAAGCTCCTCATTACTCAGGGCGAAGACCCTCACGTTTTGTCCGCGGCCGGCTATGGGGAGTTCGATCCGGTTGCCACCAACGATTCGTCAGAAGGCCGCGCGAAGAACCGGCGCATCGAGCTGACGCTTCAACCGAACCTCGACGAGCTCGTGGCCGCCCCGGTGGTGAAGTAGGGGCGATTCTCTCGGGGCGCGTGCCGGGGCCCGCTCCTCACGCCTTGGGGGCCTCTAGGCCGTCGCGAAAAGACCCGTAGAGTTTTGCCAGCGCGTTGAGGAGGCCCCAGAGCGCACCGATGCAGATGGCGCTCTTCTTCGACTCCAACGACGCGAACGGGATCTTTCCCCAAACGGCGATGAAAAGAGTGATGTACCCATAAATGGAGACGATGTTGGCCCCGGCTTCCGCGCCGACTCGAGCGGCGCCTTCATACCGTGCCTTGCCAGTCAGAGCGTGGCCTTTTGGGGTGCGTATGTGCCGCACCAAAATCAGCAGCCCCACGCCCCCCGCTAGCAGATACCACCAGTCGCCGAGCAGTGTCTGCCAGTCAGGCAGGCACAGCATCGTCTCTGGACTTCTGCCCGTCTTCGAGCCGCGCGATGAGGGAACGGCGATCTTTGGCTTTCCGCTGCTCCACCGCGGCGGTCATGGCGCTCAAGACGGCAAAGGCCGAGAATGTGCCCAAGCAGACCTGCAGAGCGGCACCGCTGAGAACGGCGACGGCCGCACCGCTGACCAATGTTGCGATTGGCGCGATCAATCGCGCCAACCCCTCCACCCGTTCAGCCCGATTCGCTTCGGTGCGAAGTTTCTCTGCTCTCAGAGACCGGTACGCCAGAGGTTTGTTGGGCGCCATGAATGCTCCAAGATGGCCACCGCCAGTCGGGAGGTCCAGCCAAGCCAGGACCGAGACCCTTCGCGGCAAACAAAAGCTGACATTGCAGTGCGCGTTCGTCAAGGACTCGAGCGGCACCAAGCATGCCAACGACCCTGCCCGGCCTTGCGAGGCCACCAATACGGATCGGCTGGGCATATAGCCGCAGGGGCCGAAACCGGTCAAGCAATCGGTCGCCTCCGAACGGAGGTTTACGCAGCCGTGGCTTTGACGATCTCCGAGAACGCTTTTGCGTCGCTCACGGCGAGGTCGGCCAAGATCTTCCGATCGAGCGCGACGTTGGCCTTCTTGAGCGAGTGCATCAACCGCGAGTATGTCGTGCCGTTCTGGCGCGCGCCGGCATTGATGCGGGCGATCCACAATCGGCGGAAGTCGCGCTTTCGCAGCTTGCGGTGGGCATACGCGTAAACCCAGGCCTTCATCACCACCTCTTTCGCGTAAGCGAAGAGGCGTGATCGGGCGCTGTGGAACCCTTTGGCCGCCTTCAGAATGCGATTGCGGCGACGTCGAGCTTTGAATCCTCGTTTTGCGCGGGGCATGGTGGAGCTTTCTCAGCCGTACGGGAGCATGCGCTTGACATGCTTCTGCATGGTCGAGTCGACCATGTCGTTCTTGCGCAGCCGGCGCAGTCGCTTTCGCGACTTTTCTTGCATCCCGTGGTTTCCGCCGCCTTTGGGCCGGCGAACTCGCCCTTTGCCGGTGACGCGGAAGCGCTTGGCAGCGGCCTTTCGAGTTTTCATCTTCGGCATGACGAGGGCGCGCAAAATGACGGGTGATGGCCCCATTGTCAAGCCGGGCGCGAACGAATCTCCGACCCAGGACCCGCCCCGCTCGTTTTCGCGGGCAATGCCAACGCGCCGCCCGCCGACGAATCGGCTTCCCGAGCCTCGAAGCGTGCGCGTGAAGGTCGGACGGTCGGCCATTTCGCCACCCTCTTGCCCGATCCCCATTCGCCCCGCCAGGGCCGTGTCTCGGGCCCCGGTGAGGCGCCATCCTCGTCTTGCGGCCCCAGCCGCCCGCAGGCTAGCGTCGCTGGCTGCTCCCCCATGGCGAACCAAACCGTTCACCTGCCGATAGCCCAGCCGGCAGACGCGCGACGCAAAGATGCATGGTGGGTCGGCCCCGCCGTCACGGCCCTCGTTCTTCTGTCATTCGTCGCGTACGCGACGTGGCGAACGTTCGAAGGCACGGCGTACGAGTGGCACGCCTATCTTTCACCGTTCTATTCGCCGCTCTTCGACGTCAGTTGGGCGAAAGGCCTCGGTCTGGGGTTCGTGACGCCGGCGATGTTGATTCTTCCGGGCCCGCTCTCGTTTCGCCTCACCTGTTACTACTACCGCAAGGCCTACTACCGGGCATTCGCGTGGGACCCGCCGGCATGCGCCGTGGCCGAGCGCACATCGCATCGGTACAACGGTGAGACGAAGCTCCTTCTCTTCCAGAATCTCCACCGCTTCGCGCTCTATCTCGCGATCGTCGTGCTCTTCGTCCTCTGGAAAGACGCCGTGCTCGCAGTCGTCGGGTGGAAAGACGGCGTGCACGTCGGTGTCGGCACGCTCGTCATGGCCCTGAACGTTGTCCTCATCAGCGGCTACACGTTTGGCTGCCACAGCTTTCGTCACCTCGTCGGAGGCGGAGTCAATAGCTACTCGACCGCGGCGCTCGGCCGTTTGCGATTCGCGCTCTGGAAGGGCGTCACGGTTCTCAACGAGCGGCACATGCTTTTCGCCTGGGCAAGCCTTTTTTCGGTGGGCCTGACGGACTTCTACATCCGAATGGTAGCGACCGGTCGGCTCACGGACGTGAGGCTCTTCTGATGGCAAACGACTTGAAGTACGAGCTTCACGAGCACGACGTTCTGGTCATTGGTGCCGGCGGCGCAGGCCTACGGGCGGCCATCGAGGCGAGCGGCGAGGGCGCCAACGTGGGCCTCGTGTGCAAGTCGCTGCTCGGCAAGGCCCACACGGTCATGGCAGAGGGCGGGGTCGCGGCTGCGCTCGGGTACGTCGAGCCGAAAGACAACTGGAAGGTTCACTTTCGCGACACGATGAAGGGCGGGCGCTACCTCAACCAGTGGAGGA
>CAZVPE010000006.1:0-66357 GCA_964628155.1 uncultured Polyangiaceae bacterium
ATCGATTCTCGCACGCCGCCCGTGCTCGTGCCGGCAGCTCCTGGACGCTGGGCGAGTCGTCCGGGAGAAGGGCGTCGTAGCGCGTGCGAAGCGTGAGGCGCGACGCGAAGACCGCGAACATCACCGTGACGGCCGCCACAATGACAAGGGCGCCGGCCGGTCGCCGGAGCTGCCAGTCGACGAGCCGCTCGACGATCGCGTGCGGTCGAATCATGATTCGTTGCCTTTTCGGGGCCTGCACTCCCGGATGCGGTAACGCGCAAGGCGCAGGCCCGACCGCTCGATGACGACGTCTTCCGCGTGGGCGCATTCGAGAAGCGGAAGTGCGACGGCTGTATCCTCCGGGTACCGATCGCTGTCGACGAAGACGACGGGCGCGCCCGGGGGCGGCGTCCGGCGTCCGACGAAGTCGAACTCCGTGCGCCTTGGGCTCGCGCAGTAGACCGCAGGCGAATCGTCGAGAGCGGCCTGCAAGTGCCCGCAGAGTACGTTGTGCCCTCCGGCGACGACGGTGCCCGGCCCGAGCATCGCCGTGTGCGCACGGACCGCGGCGCTCACGCGGTCCCAGCCGATCGTCTCGTTGATCGGGTCCGCGTCGGGATTGTACGAAGGCAGCGCCTTGGCCAGCACCGGGGAACGCAGGTGCACGGCGTAGAGCCCCAGCGCGCCGGCGCTGACCGCGAGCGCCGCCACGAACGCCGCGCGGGTGAACCGGCGCAGCGCTCCGGAGCTCTCGTCCAGCAGTCCACCGGCGCCGACGACCAGCGGTAGATAGCCCATCATTGTCCAGTGCGGCTCGGAGTCGCCCGCACGCACCATCATGACCAGCAGGAACGCGAGCACGGGCAGGCTCGCCGTCAACAAGAATCGATAGCGATCGTCACGGCTCGATCTCCAGGCCGCGTATCCGAGAATCCCGAGCAATGCCGGCAAGACGAGCGGCTGGAAATTGACCAATTGGCCACTCCCCACGCGCCAGAGCGCACTGGCCAGCGTCTCGCCGGCCGAGTGGCCCATGCGCTCGGAGAGGTGCAGGTGGACCGAGGGCCAGTCGTGGAGCGCGTTCCAGGCGATGACGGGCGAGGCGATCGCCACCGCCGCCAAGCCCGCCCCGTAGAAAGACGGCCGCCGCAGCCACCGGCGCGTATCGGGCGATCCCGCGACGTAAAGGAGGGCGACCGGCACCGCCAGGATTGCAGTGTACTTCGCCAGAAAGGCGACGCCGACCACCGCGCCGATCGCCAGCGGCCTCCAAGGCTGGTCGTGATCGCGAAGGTCGAGCAAGAAGAGGAGGAACAAGGCCCGGAGGGGCGCGAGAAGGCCCTCGGGGTTGAGCAGGAACCCCGTGAAGAAGAACACGGGGATGGCCGTGAGAGTCGCGACTGCAAAGAACCCGGCGCGCGGAGAGAACAGGCGTGACGCCAGTCGATAGACGAGAGCGTCGAAGACCACCGCGTAGAGGACGGGCCCCAACCGGACGGCCCATGGAGCGCTCGACAGATGCCTCACGAGCCACGTGGTCCACGCGACCAGCGGGGGATGGTCGTAGTAGCTGAGAGACGGCACGCGGGCCCATTGCGCGTAGTATGCTTCGGTGTCCGACAGTCCTGTCGTCATCGCGACAATCCAGCGAAGGACCGTCACGGCGAGGATGAGAAGAGCCGTCCGCTCGGACCACGTCGCCGGAAGGACCCGAATCGAACGGCCAGCGCCGGCAAGTGCGCGGGGCTCGAGACTCGGGTACTTGGTCGTGTCCTTCATCGCGATGTTCATGGAAAATGCTCCGAAACCGCCACGCCTCGCGGGCGCACGCCTTCCGCGTCCGCACCGGCGATAGCGCCCGAATGGGCATTTCGCGGCAGCCAATGGCTACGATGCGCGCCTTCATGCGATCGTCTCACCCGTTCACGTTTGGTTTGCGACGAACGCGCTGTCCTGCGGCGGAACCGGCACGCGGTTGTGTTGGCGACTTCAGAACCGTCCGACCCGCGCGAACATCCAACGGGCAGATGACCTCCGCTGCCGAATGCCGGGCCGAGCCCGGAGCCTTCGCGCCCGTCGTGGACCGCGGGAAATGCGAAGGAAAGGCCGATTGCGCCGCCGTCTGCCCCTTCCACGTGTTCGAAGTTCGCCGCATCGACGACGGCGACTTCGCCAAACTGGGCATGCTGGCAAAGCTCAAGAGCATCGCCCACGGCCGAAAGACCGCCTACACGCCTCTCGCCTCTTTGTGTCAGGCCTGCGGGAAATGCGTCGAGGCGTGCCCGGAGAAAGCGATCAAGCTCGCGCGCGTCGGTTCGTGACCGAGGCCGCTCCCCGCGCCTTCACGGCGGAAGAATGGTGACGGGGACGCGGGCCTCGTTGTTCTCGTAGTTGGACTCCGGCAAATAATCCTGACTATTGATGATGACCGAGAGGATGTACGAGCCGGCTGGAACTCCCGTGATGTCGACCCATTGGCAATCGATGTCGTTTGGATAAATATCTTCGAACCCGACGTGAAGTCCCTGGTTCGTGCACGTAAAGGGTGTGTCGGGGGGCGCGGGGGGCGGATCGAGGGACGGGATGGGCTCCACGTCTTCCAGGCAAAAGCCCTGCTTGTGACCCACCGCCGCGACCGTGGTCCCGTCGGGTTGGTATAGCGTGTACTTGCCCACTCCCTTGAAGTGGTAGTGCTGGTGGCACGCGGACCACTGAAAGCACGCGTTGGCGGTGGGGTCGCCCACGACGACGTCCGCGGTTCCGACGTTTTGTGTCCCGGTGTCGAAATGAAGCAGTCGGCGTGTGCCCGGCGTGAGAATGCATCCCTCGACCATCGCGCAGTCGGTCGCCGCGAACGTCCGCGTGTCGACGAGGATCGACGCCAAGAGATCGTCGCGGTCTACGGTCAAGTCCGCGCACGGCGAGTCCGGCGGGCAAGCGGAAAAGCCGCATACTTGCGGCCCGGTCGGCGACTCGTCCGGCGGCACGCCGGAATCGGGAGCAGCGTCTGGGGCCACGGCGGTCACCCCCGTGACGGTGGTCGCGTCCGGCGTAGGCCCCGAGCCCGCGGCGTCTTGGTTCGGCGCGAGCGACCCGTCGGCCGCGTCGGGAGCCGGGGGCGCCGCTCCGTCCACGACGCGAACGACGGCGTACACGTGGGACGCTTCCGGCGACGAACACGCGACCGCCGCGCTCACCGCAACGGCACGGATTCCGATTCGAGCGATCGCGACGGAGAGCGCTCTGGATGCGCGGTCTCGATTCATGTCGCACCCACCTGCAACGCCCGAACCTCGAGCTACGGATCACGAGTTTCCGCTTGCACGTTCCAATCGCAGACTCGGCATTGCGTGCGATCGTGTCGAGAGGTCGCAAGCTGGACCGCACGTTCCTTCATCGTTCGTGACGTTGCTTGCCAATCGCAATTTGCGACTCCACGTTGGCACCCATGACGCAGTTCCGTCGCGAAACTCCCAAGCATTCGAAGACAACCGCAAAGCTGTCTCGCCGTGCTTTGCGTGCAATGGCCACTTGTCCTCGCTCGGTGGTACTGGGGTGTGCGCTCGCGGCGTGTGGCGGCTCGAGCGGCGCAGCCGTGACATCGGGGGTCGTCGATCTCGACGCCTCGGCGGCCGATGCCTACAAGGCCGGGAGCGCGGCGGACGCCGCGGGTCCGACCGTCGAGAGCGACAGCGGCGGGCACATCGACGCGGGAGACGCGGTCGCGAACGGTGGATTCATCGTTCCAGGAGCGGACGCTTCGTCGACGCCGAACGCGACGCAGGCTTTGGTTCGCTTCGCAGATTGGGCGCCGGATGCGCCGTCGGCAGGGGTCGATTTCTGCCTCGCCCCGACGGGTACGACGGAGTGGACGGGCCCCCTCTTGCAGCAGGACCTGCCGGCGGGATCGCTCGGACAGGGAGGGCCCAACGGTCTCGAGTTTCCCACCGTCACCGCGTACCTCGCGATTGCGCCCGGAGATTACGATTTGCAGGTCGTGGAGACCGGCAGCGCGGATTGTACGGTCGGCATCCTTCCCGCCACGATGGGCCTCCCCTCGTTGGCAGCCGGCGCCCATACGACGTTTGCCCTCATGGGAGATGTCCAGCCCACGGGCGATGACGCGAGCCTGAAGGTCGGCGCGTTCTCGGACGACTCGGCCGCACCGGCCGGCACAACGGTCCTGCGGGTCATCAACGCCGTTCCGTCGCTCGCGTACATCGATGTCGGTTCGGGCAGTGTGGCGGCCGACAATCTCGCCCCGATTTTCGCAGACGTGCCCTTCGGGAGCGCGAGCGCCACGCTGCTCGACGGCGGGTCTGCCGACCCGAACGGGTACACTGCGTTCCCGCCGACGCCCGACGTCCAATTCAGCGCGCAGGCGAGCGGAACGGGCTCCGACAGCGCGACGGCGACGCACGTGGTCGTCGGCGCGGGGGCGGTGACCACGCTGACGCTCATCAACGGTCAAAACGGCGGCAGGCCGCCCCAGTTTCTCGTGTGCTCGGACAGCGGTCTTGGGCTCGGGCCGATGTCGCCGTGCAAAGTCTTTCCGCAGTGAGGCGGGGTCAGCGCGCCACGGGATACTTCGACAGCTTGCGCTGAAGGCTGCGCCTGTGGATTCCCAGCAGCCGGGCCGCCTGGGAGACGTTGCCGTGGCAGTCGGTGAGCACGCGATGAATGTGCTCCCACTCGGTCCGAGCCAGCGACGCGACCTCGTGCTCGATCGTCATCGGGTCTTCGGGTCGCTTGGTCGCGCGCCCGAACGCCGCGAGAATCTCGTCGACGTCGGCAGGCTTGGTCAGGTAGTGGGTTGCACCGAGACGAACGGCCTCGAGCGCGGTCGCGATGCTGCCGTAGCCCGTCAGGATGACCACGTTGGTCGTCGCATCGATCGTCTTGAGCTCGAGCACCAGTTCTAGGCCGCTTCGACCCGGCATGCGAAGGTCGACGACCGCCAGCTCCGGACTGTCGTGTGCGGCGCTCGCCACCGCTTCGTCGACGGTCGACGCCCCGCGAACGTCGAAGCCGCGAGCCTCGAACGCCCGCATCAAGCGCGTTCGAAATGTGGCGTCGTCGTCGACGACGAGAATGCTACGCGGGGCGCTCGCCGCCACTCATTTCTCCTTGTTCGGGATCTCGAGGACGGCCCGGGTGCCTTTGCCGGCCTCCGAGGTGAGAGTCAAACTCCCTCCGAGCCGGTCGGCGAACGCCCTCGACAAGAAGACCCCGAGCCCCATCCCCGCGCCAGGCGATTTCGTCGTGAAGAACGGCTCGCCTACGCGCGCAAGCGCCTCGGGCGCGATTCCGGTCCCGTCGTCGGTGACGACGAACCGCGCCCTCGAAGTCTGCGCGTCGACAGAGAGGACGACCCGCCGCCCGCTGCCCGCGCTTGCTTCGACGGCGTTCTTCACCAGCGAAGCGACGGCCTGGACCAGACCCCGCCAAGGCACCGTGAGGACCCTGAGGCCGCTCAACTGCACATCCAAGGCTGCCGCGCGGCCGTCGTCGAACCGGCGGAGAAGCTCCGAGACGATCGTCCCGACCTCGACGGGCTCCGGCACCTCTCCGAGCGCGTCGCCGGCTCGGGCGCCCATCTGCTGGACGATGTCGCGGCAGCGATCGACCTCTTGTCGAATGAGCCGAGCATCCTCGCGAAGCGATTCGGCGCTGGCGATCCCCTCGGCGGCGTGTTCAAGCTCCTTCGAGGCGACGGCGATGGTCGCGAGCGGCGTTCCCAGCTCGTGCGCGGCTCCGGCGGCAAGCGTGCTGAGCGACGCCAGCCGCTCGTGAACCGCGACGAGGCGCTGCGCTTCCGCAAGCTGCGCGTCGCGCTCTCGCAGCGCGCGCGACACGCGGGTCACGAAATAAGCGATCAGGATCGCCGCGAGTGTGAATGCCGCGAACATTCCCTGAAGGTGGACGTTGAAGGCGCTCGTCCCGGCGTGCTGCATGTGCTCCATGCCCCTCAGGGGCACGTTGCCAAAGAAGAGGAAGGCGTACGACGCGGTCGAGAGGGCGACGATGAGGAGCGCGTAGCGCATCCCGAGGACGAGTGCGGCAAGCGTGATTTGCACGAGAAAGAGCACGCTGAACGGATTGGTCGGACCTCCGCTGAAGTAGAGCAGCCCGCACAGAAGCAGGGTGTCACCCGCGAGCACGGCCGCGACGAGCGCCGAAGAGACTACCCTCGGCCGGCGGATCCAGGAGTGCAGCGCGACGTTGCTCAGCGCGGTCAACGCGATTATCGCGGCGAGCGGCACTACCGGCAGCTCGACGCCGAAGACGAGTGACGCCGTCGTAACCGTCACGGCTTGGCCGAGCACCGCGCCCCAGCGCAGGTGCCGGATCCAGCCGAGCGTGATCATCGGAATCGACAGAAACGCCGGCGAGTCCACAGGGGCGGCGCGGTCGGCCGGCGCCGGCTCGACGGTCCGCGGAGCGATCGGAGAGAGGGTGGCGTGCGCCTGCATGGGTGGCGTGGAGCGTAGCGAACGGGGCCGGCAAGCGCCCGCACCGACCTTTCTAGCCATCGGCAGTGGCCCTCCCCCACTGCGTGCGTCGATTTGCCGCATGGAGTCTCGCTCGGAGCCAGGCCATGGTGTGGCCCGCATGCACCGCTCCTCCGCAATGGCGTTCGCGGCGCTGGCCGGCTGTGGGGCGCCGGCTTCGGCGGCGCCGGCGGGTCCGTCGGAGTTCCCGGCTCAACCGGTGATGACTCTGACGAGCGCCTCGGGACAGCTCCAGATCGAGGTTCGCACGGCGCCCCAGCAGCCGCCTTCGCGCGGCGACGGGAGCGTCGAGCTGGTCATCCGAAACACAACGACCAACGCGCCCGAGAGCGGGCTCTCGATCGACGTCGTACCCTGGATGCCGGCCATGGGTCACGGGGCGTCCATCGTTCCGGCCGTTGCGTCGCCGTCTCCGGGGACGTACGTCATCACGAACGTCGACCTCTTCATGCCCGGCACGTGGGAGCTGCGGACGACCGTGTCCGGGTCCGTCGCCGACCATGTCGCACCGTCCTTTCAGATTCCCTAGACGATTCGTCGGCTCCGCCGCCGCCCTGGCGCTGCTCGCCGCGACGGCCCAGGCACACGCGCAAGCGTGCTGCGCGGCCACGGGAGCCGTGACCCCCGGCCGGCTCGCGCTCCACGAGGACGCTCTGGCGGGTCTGCAGGGGAAGGCGAGCTCGGTCCTCGGATCGTTCGACGCAACCGGGCGAACCCTCGCGTCGCCGCCGGGCGCGTCCGAGATCGATTTCGAGGAGGACCTCTTCGGCGCCGTGCGCTTTCTGCGGCGCGGTCAGGCCGCGCTCCTCGTGCCGCTCGTCGAGACGCATCGGGCGAGCCAGGGGCTCTCCGAATTCGGCGGCGGCATAGGCGACGTCAACGCGAGCGTGCGCTTCGATTTCTTTCTTGCGGGGGCCTCGCGGGTCGTACCCGGCGTCGCGATCCTCGCGGGTCTCACGTTCCCGACCGGAAAGCCGCCCGATGCGGCCGGCCTCGGACCGCTCGCCACCGGCGCGACCGGGATCGGCGCGTGGCAAGGGAACGTCGGTCTCGCGATCGAGCAGGTGTTCGGTCCGTGGCTGGTCAACGCGAGCGCCTTCGTCGCCCAGCGCCTAGCACGCACGGCGGGCACCGGGCCGGACGCGGTGCACGAACGGCTCGGCGCCCAGTGGACGATGATCGTGGCCGGGGCCTACACGTTTCCGAGCGGGATCGCGCTTGCGCTGAGCGCGTCGTACACGCTCGAAGAAGACGCCACGATCGACGGACACGATACGCCCGGAACGGCACACCGACTGCCCGCGCTGTCGCTCTCCGGTGTTCTGCCGGTGGGCGACTCGTGGCGCGTGCAGGCGGCCCTCTTCGACGACCTTCCCATCTCCGGGCTCGGACTCAACCAGCCGGCGAACGCGGGGATGCTCGTCACTGTGTTGCGATCCTGGATGTGACGGTCACGCTCGCGAGGCGGTCGTCGTTCGCCTTCACCAGTAGAGGGCCGCGTGCAGCATCCATGTTCTGGGCAAGCCAGGCGTGAAGCTGATGCCTTGCGGCGGGTTCGGGCCTTCACCCGGCAGCCGCGACTGAACGGCGAACTGCCCCTCCCGATAGGCGACATCGGCCAGGTTGAAGACGTCGGCGACGGCCTCGACGTTCTTCCAGCGTAGCCCCACTTCGGCGTCGAACACCGTGGAGCCCGTCTCCACGAGGCTGTAGTCGGGCAGGGCGGGCCGGTCGGAGATCGACCGCACGCGGAGCGAGCCGAGGATCCGGAATGGTCCCACGGGCTTGCGCACGCCGATGCCCGCCGAGAACGTCCGAATCGGAGCGTTCGGCAGGTAGACCGTGCCCGCGGCGATGTCGGCGGCGTCCGTGTACCGCGAATGAGAAACGGTCAGCGCGGCGTCGGCGAAGACGTCCTCGCGAAAGTGGTATCTCGCTGTGAACTCGCCTCCGTAACGGCGGGTCGGACCCGACGGAGACGTGGAGGCCGTGTCGCCGTCGTACGTCAGCTCCGAGGTGAGATCGAGCAAGAACCCGACGGCGGAAACCGACAGTCCCTCGACGGGCCGCAGAGCCGCCCCAACTTCGTATCCGGTCGCGGTCGCGATGAGCGTGGTCGCTGCCCCCGCGACGAGGGTGCGCCCGTCGTTGGAGTGGAATCCGCGTCCGTAGTTCGCGAAAAGGTCCAGCCAGGGTGCCGCGTAGACGATGGCCGCCGCCTTTGGGGACAGCTGAGCGGCGCCCCGCACTCCCGTAGCGCGGTCGACGGCAGTCTGGCTCTCGCTGGCGACGGCGACGTCGATCCTGTCTTCGCGTGCCCCGATGACGAAACGCAGCCATTTGAGCGGACGGAAGTCCTCTTCGAACCACGCGGCGAGCTCCGTCTCGTTCACGGCGTCATCGACGATGGGACCCGGAATGTTCGCGTCGACGCCGTCGAGGCGCGTTCGAGCCTGCGTCCGGTGAAGCTGGGCCTCGATGGCGTCGTCGCGCAGCTGGAGACCGAAGGCCGACTGGACCGGAATTCCGGCGAGCGTGCCCCGATGGGTCAGTCGAACGGTGGCGCCGGCCTCGGTGCGGGTATCGTCCTGCTCGATTTGCGATCCGTAGAGCGCCCCGTCGGGCTCGAAGGGCGCCGCGATTCCATCGTTGGGGAAGAGTTGCAAGTTGGAGCGCAGCGCGAACGCACTCGCGCGCAGCTCCCACGGCTCGTCGAACTGCCGCCGGTACGTCGTCGCGATCATCAAGCGCTGGCTCGCGCCGCCCTGCGTCGGATCGAACGAATCCCACCGGCTAACGCAGTGCGACCCCGCGTACGCCGCGGGCACGGCCGTCCCGTCCCCCTCGCCGCAGACCGCGCGGGCGGGTAGGACGCCGGACGCGTTCCAGGACCCTCCGTATGCCATCACCAAGAGCGAGACGTCGCTCTGGTCGTCGAGAGCGCGCGTCGCTTTCGCGTAACCGTTGAAGCGCGAGAAGTCTTGGGGGTGGATGAACGGCCCGTCCTCGTGGAAGACCTCGGCGGCGACGGCCAGGCGCCAGCCCGGCCCCAGATTGGGCGACTCGACCACCACCGCGCGGTCGTGACCGTACTGCCCGAGCTCGATGATCGCGACGCTCTCGGACAGGTGATCCGTCATGCGAAGCGTGACCGAGCCCGCGGTCGCGAAGTCGCCAATCCGAGCCGAGTACGGACCCTTGGTGGAGTCGAGCGACTCGATCGTCTCGGGGATGAGGAAGTGGAGATCCGAGAATCCCTGGCCGTGCGCATGACTGACGGCGTTGATCGGGACGCCGTCCGCGAAGAAGGCGATGTCCGTTCCGTGGTCGGCGTCGAACCCTCGGAGAAAGTACTGCTGGGACTTGCCTCCGCCGCTGTGCTGGACCGTATAGAGACCCGGCACGGCTTGCAGCACTCCCTCGGCGCGGTACCGGGGCATCCGCGAGAGCTCGGTCTGTGCGGTGCTCGAATCGGACGCGGCGATGCCAGGTGCCTCGTTCCGTTCGCCGAGGACGCGCACCTCTTGGAGCTCGGGGAGCAGCCGCGCCGGCGACGGTGCGTCGCGAGCGGGCGCTACCGCCGCGACGCTAGAGGAGCTGACCTCGGGAGTCGGCAGCGGGGGCGGCTGGAAGTCGTAGGAGAGCACGATCCTCGCGCGCACCGGCACGCCAGCCCTCTTGGCCGGTTCGAAGACGAACTGGCGGGCGGCCTCGAGCGCCGACTCGTCGAAACCGTGGCCCGCCGGTTTCGTGACTCGCGCGTCGGCGACGTGGCCTCCTTCGTCGACGACGATCTCGAGGCGCACCGTCGCCGAGAGTCGCTCGGGTAGCGCGGCGGCCGGATAGCGCGCATGAGCGTGGGCGCGCGCGACAGGTGGGGTCACGGGCGAGTCGGCCAAGGGTGCGCGTTCGTCGGCGGGCCCAGCCGCGTGCGCGGGAGTGGCCCCGAGCAAGGCCTCCAGCACCATGCACGCTTGGATGAACCGTCGCCGCGTCGGCATGGACAGCGCGTAACACGAAGCTCGAAATTGGTGCTACACGAAACGAAAGGTCAACATTCTCCGCAGATTCGACGACACGCTCTTCCCAGTGCACCAACCCCCTCGGCTCGCGGTCACATTTCCCTGGTACGCTGGACGTAGTGACCGACGCGCTCTCGGCGCGCATCTGCCCATGTCCGCGGTGCGAGGATACGGCGATGGCACCGCTCTCGATCGAGCGCGGGATCACCGTCGAGTTCTGCGACGCGTGCGGTACGGTCTGGTGCGACGCCCGCGAGATCGAGCGACTCGTGGGCGCAGCGGCGCACGTCGAGCCCGACGCGGCGACCGAAGTCGAGACGCGCGGCGCGCAGTGCCCGCTTTGCCCGAACGAACGGCTCGTCCATGCGCACGTCCGTGGTGCGTCGCGGCCGTTGCTCACGTGCCTGGCCTGCGGCGGCGTTCTGCTCGACCGCGGCGCACTGGCGGCGACCCGCCACGAGCTCGACGCGCACATCCATGCTGCCGCGCGCCCGTGGCCCACTCCGGTTCCGCTCCCCGACCCGCCGGATGCGACCGGTCCCGACGACCCGCATCCGCTCGCCGCGGAGCGCTTCCCGTTCGATGACCCGCTCATCCAACTCTACGCGCTCCCCGCGGCGTTCGGGCTGGCGCTCTTGGCCACGTTCGCCGGCAGTCCCACGCCCACCTGGATCTTCGCCGATCTCCCGTCGATGGTGCTGCACGAACTCGGCCACGCCGTCACGGCCTGGATCGCGGGCCGATTCGCCGTTCCGATTCCGTTCTTGACGGTGATTCGCGACGGCCGCAGTGCGACGGCGACCGTGGTCGTCCTCGGGCTCGCGTGCGGCGCCGTCTTCGCGGGGTATCGGTCCCGCCGCCCGGCACTCATCGCCTTCGGGGCTCTGCTCGCGCTGTTGCACATGGGCGCGTTCGCCCTTTCGGAGCCTCAAGTCCGCGAATGGTTCCTCTTCGGGGGCTGCGCCGGCCACATCCTCTTCTCGACGTTGCTCGTCGTCGCGTTCTACGTCCCCCTGCCCGACTGGCTCCGGTGGGATTTCTGGCGGTTCGGCGCCCTGCTCTTCGGTGCGACTGCGCTGCTCTATGCTGCCAAGATCTGGTTTCCGGCGGTGCGCGACGCGTCGCTCGTGCCGATGGGCAGCGCGGTTGGAGACAAGAAAGACGGGGACATGAGCATTCTCGTCGCCCGCTTCGGCTGGACGGCCGAGCGGCTCGCGTCTGTCTACGCGCAGCTCACGCTCGCCGGCATCCTGCTCGTCGCGTGCGTGTACGCGGGCGTGCTCGTGCGGGCTCGGCTGGCGAGAGCGCGGACGAGCCCTCGCTGAAAGTCACCGAGAGCTGGCTGCCGCGCGGAGGGAAGGATTCGACGCGACTTTTCACGTGCCGCAGAACGTCTTGTACACGCGCTGCTCCGGCCCCGGCGGCTCGGCGAGGTAGGCCAGGTCGGCTCGATGGTCGTAGGGCCGCCCGAGCACGTCGACCAACGTTTCGAAAGGCCTGAAATCGCCGTGGCTCACTGCGGCCTCGATGGCCTGTTCCACGCGGTGGTTGCGCGGGATGAAGGCGGGATTGGCGCGGCGCATGGCCGCGGCTCGCGCGGACGGTGGATCGGCCTCACGGGCGAGCCGGCGGCGCCAGGCTTCGGTCCACGACCGGAACGAGTCGGGCTCGGTGTCGAAGAGAGACGTGAGCTCGGAGTCCAACGACGGGTCCGCCGCAGCCCCGCATAGCCTGCGGAAGAAGAGGGTGTAGTCGACCCGATGCGCGGTGAGCTGCGCGAGGAGGCTCTCCAGGAGGGCGCGATCGTCCTCCTCCTCGCGCACGAGACCGAGCTTCGCACGCATCACGTCGAGGTGCGCGCTCTCGAAGCGCGACGGGAAGCGCTCGAGGCGCTCGGTCGCCAGACGAACGGCCTGCTCGGCGTCCTCCGAAATCAGTCCGAGCAGCGTCTCGGCGAGACGCGCGAGGTTCCAGAGAGCGATGCGCGGCTGATTCGCGAACGCGTACCGGCCGCCGTGGTCGATCGAGCTGAACGTCTTGGCGGGGTCGTACTCGTCGAGGAAGGCGCAAGGACCGTAGTCGATCGTCTCGCCCGAGACGGCCGTGTTGTCGGTGTTCATCACGCCGTGGACGAAGCCGACCCCGAGCCAGAGGGCGATCAAGTGCGCCTGGCCATCGATGACCCGTTCGAGCAGCGCCAGCGCGTCGTTTCCCGTTCCGGCCGCTTCAGGGTAGTGGCGCACGAGGGCGTAGGAGGTCAGCGTTCGAAGCGCGTCCTGATCGTCGCGCCCGGCGAAGAACTCGAATGTTCCGACTCGGATGTGGCTCGCCGCGACGCGGGTTAGCACGGCTCCCGGAAGCGCCTCGTCGCGAAGGACGCGCTCGCCGGTCGTAACCGCGGCGAGCGCACGCGTGGTCGGAATCCCGAGCGCTGCCATCGCCTCGCTGACGACGTACTCGCGGAGCACGGGACCGAGCGCGGCCCGCCCGTCGCCTCCGCGCGAAAAGGGCGTGCGCCCGGCGCCCTTGAGCTGGATGTCCCGCCTTCGGCCATCCTTGCCGACGACCTCGCCGAGGAGAATCGCGCGCCCGTCGCCCAACTGCGGAACGAACGAGCCGAACTGGTGCCCGGCGTACGCCAGAGCGATCGGCTCCGCGCCGGCGGGTACCACGTTGCCCGCGAGGATCTGTGCTCCGGCGGGTGACGCAAGGAGTTCGATGTCGCCGCCAAGTAGCTCCGCCAGCGGCCGATTGAGCTTCACGAGGCGCGGGTCGCTCGCGCGCGCGGCGGCGACGCGCGCGTAGAAGCGCTCGGGAAGGCGCGCGTACGTGTTGTCGAATGCGAACATGGTCTCTCTTGGCACGAGTCGCGCGCCGCGCCCAGGACCGGGCGACGGCGGGGCGCGTCAGCAGATTCGCGGGAGCTGCTCTCCGGAGAGAAGGTCGAGCCATCGCCGACCGCCCAGCCGACCGCGGAGCACCACGCTGCCGCGTCCCTCGACGACGCGACCGATCACGACGGCGTCTTTTGCTACGGCATGACCGCGCATCGCCCGGACCGCAGCCTCGACGTCCTCGGGCGGGACGAACGCGACGAAGCGGCCTTCGTTGGCCACGTACAAGGGGTCGAGCCCGAGGAGCTCGCACGCGCCCTCGACCGCGCTCGTGACGGCAATGGCCGTCTCGTCGACTTCGACGCAAAAGCCGGAGTCCATCGCGATCTCGTTCAGCGCGGTCGCCAGACCTCCGCGCGTGAGATCGCGCAGACAGTGCACGTCGACCCCGGCCTCCAGAACGCCCTGGACGACCGCCGCGAGCGGCGCACAGTCGCTCTCAATCGACGTCTCGAACGCGAGCGACTCGCGCACGGAGAGCACCGCGATGCCGTGGCGGCCGACATCCCCGCTGAGAACGACGAGGTCGCCCGCTCGCACGCGCGCCGGGGCTATCGGGCGAGCGGCTGCGACAAGACCCACGCCCGAGGTGTTCACGAAGCAACGATCGGCCTTTCCGCGACCGACGACTTTCGTGTCGCCGGTAACGAGCTCCACCCCCGCTTGCGTCGCGGCCTCGCGCATCGACGCGACGATTCGCCTCAGGTCGTCGAGCGGCAGCCCCTCCTCAAGAACGAATCCGGCACTCAAGAACGCGGGGCGGGCTCCCACCATCGCCAGGTCGTTCACGGTTCCGAAGACGGCCAACTTCCCGATGTCGCCGCCGGGGAAAAAAAGTGGGTCGACGACGTAGCTGTCCGTCGTGAACGCGAGCCGCGCGCCTCCGAGGTCGAAAACCGCTGCGTCGAGCCGCGCGGCGAGGGCCGGGTTGTCGAATGCCGGGAGAAAGACCTGTTCGAGCAAGCCGCGCGTCAGCCGCCCGCCACCGCCGTGCGCGAGCTGAATCGTCGCGCGCGGGCCGATCGGAGATGGGCACGTCAGGATGAAGTCGTCGGCCATGGTCCCATCCTCCGATAGCGGTAGTATGCGGCGCACGCACCTTCCGACGACACCATGGTCGCTCCCAGCGGAGTCTCGGGCGTACAGCGCGAGCCGAACGCCGGACACTCCGGCGGCTTCTTGAGTCCCTGGAGGATCAACCCGCTGACGCACTCGGTCGCCTCCTCGGCGACGACGTCCGCGACATCGAACTTGCGCTCGGCGTCGAACTCGGCGAACTCCTCGCGAAACGCGAGCCCGCTCTCGTCGATCCGGCCGATGCCTCGCCAGGGGCGGGCGACCACGCGGAAGACTTCGCGGACCATCCGGACGGCGAGCTCGTTGCCGCGGTCGCGTACCGAGCGCGCGTATTGATTCTCGACTCGTGCGCGCCCCAGCTCGAGCTGCGTCACGCACATGTGGATCCCCTGGAGGATGTCGATCGGCTCGAACCCCGTCACGACGATCGGCACTCGGTATTTCTCGGCGATCGGGGCGTACTCGCCGGTGCCCATGATCGTGCAAACGTGGCCCGCGGCCAGAAAGCCGTTCACGCGGCAGGACGGCGACGCGAGGATAGTCTCCATCGCCGGGGGAACGAGGACATGCGAAACGAGGAGCGAGAAGTTCGAGCGCCCTTCCCTCCGGGCCTGAAATGCCGCCATGGCGGTTGCGGGCGCGGTCGTCTCGAAGCCCACGGCGAAGAAGACCACCTGACGCTCCGGGTTGGCCCGCGCGAGCGTGAGCGCATCCATCGGCGAGTACACGACGCGTACGTCGCCCCCGGCGGCTTTGACCCCCGCGAGGTCGTCTCTCGATCCCGGAACGCGGAGCATGTCGCCAAACGAACAAAAAATCACCTCGCGACGCGAGGCGACGGCGATCGCCCGATCGAGGAGCTCGACCGGCGTCACGCAGACCGGACAGCCGGGCCCGTGAACGAGCGTGACGCCGGGGGGCAAGAGCTCGTCGAGTCCGAATCGAACGATCGAATGGGTCTGCCCGCCGCAGACCTCCATGATGACCCAGGGGCGCGTGGCGATCGCCCGGATCGCCACGGCGTAACGCCGCGCTCCGTCCGCGTCCCGGTACTCGTCGATGTGCTTCAGGGCGTCCCCCCGTCCGCGAGCTCGGCGAGGACCTCCATCTCGCGCAGGTACGAGAAGACGCGGGCCGCCTCCGCCTCGTCCAATCGGCTGATGGCGAAGCCGACGTGGACGATGACGTAGTCGCCCGCGTGCGCCTCGGGGACGTACGCGAGACAGACCTCTTTGACGATTCCTCCGAACTCCACGCTGGCCATCCGCAGATCGCCTTCGGTCACGTTGAGGACGCGGCCCGGGACTCCTAGGCACATGGATCGCTCCACCTCTTCTGGATGGTAGCCGGCGCCACGTTGCTCGACGACGGCATCACCCTTCCACGTCCATCGATTCGACCAGAATTCCGACGCGTCCGAGTAGCTCGCCGTCGGTGCTGCCGCAACGCGGGCAGAGGAGAACGTGGTGATCGGGAAGAAAGACGGCTCCGCACGCGACGCAGCGCGCCTCCACGTGACGCACCAGGAGATCGAGATCCGCGTCCTCGGCGATGGTGCCCCGGGCGAGGGCCCGGAAATGAAACGTGATGCTCTCGACGGAGAGTCGCTCGGTCTCGGCGATCCATCCCCGCACCGCGCGCACGCGGACGGCACCTTCTCGCGCGCCGCGATCGAGCACCGTCGCTAGGATTTGTTTGGCGAGCGACGACTCGTGCATGGCTAGGCGTGCGCGAGGACGGCGCGAGCGGCAGCGGGGATCGCGGCCCGGACAGCCGGGGTCAGGCCGTGAACGAATCGGCGCGGAGGTGCAATGCGCACGCCGACGACCCAGATAGCGGGCGACAGCGCATCTGCCGAGAGGATCCGCGCAAGCGCAACCGCTTGGCCGATGTCCACGCCGTGCGTCGAGACGGGCCGCGGCCCGCGCGTCGGCGCGTCGAGCGCCTCCACTCCGAACGCAAGCACCTCGCCGATCACGCCTTGACCAACCATCGCGTCGACCAGCACGACGGGCCGAGGCGTCTCCAGTAGCGCAATCAGCGCTGTGGCCTCCCTCGCCACGAGGAGCTCGGTGCCCGAGGGCGCTCCGGTTTCGCGGATCCACTGGAGGATGGCGAGCCCGACGCCGTCGTCTCCCGCGGCGGACTGCCCTAGCCCGATGACGCGCGTGCCCACCGCCTACTCCCTCTCGATCCTCAGATCGATGAAATGCGTAGAGCAGGAGATGCACGGATCGTAGTTGCGCACCGCTTGCTCGGCTCTCCACGTCGCGTCCGCGAGGGGTAGCTCGGCGAGCGAAGGCGCCATCCGAAAGAGGTCTTCCTCGATCGTCTTCTGGTTCTGCGAGGTGGGCGGCACGATCCGCGCGTCGAGGATCGTCCCGCGCTCGTCGACGGCGTAGCGGTGGTAGAGGATCCCCCTCGGCGCCTCGGTACAGCCGTATCCGGTGCCCGCACGCTCCGGGGTCTCGACGAAGGGCCTCTCGGGGGGATCGTAGGCGTCGATGATCCGGCGCGCCTCGTCGAAGGCGTGAAGGACCTCGAGCAAACGCACGAGGATGCTCTTGAATGGGTTCCTGCAAGGAGCGACCAGCCCGATCGATCGGGCCGCTTCGCTCGCCGCGTCCGAGAGGCGATCGAAGTTCAGATTGAACCGCGCGAGCGGCCCGCAAAAGTAGGCCCCTCGCTCGCGCATTCGAGCATGGAGTGCCGTGGAGTACGGCACCTGCTCCTCGACGACGTGCGCGTCGAAATCGCGGGCTTCGATGTCGAGACCCGCGCTCGACGTGATTCGGCCGTCCAGCATCGGATATTCGCTCGGGTGCCGCAGTGCTACGAACTCGTAGTCCCGCTCGAAGTCCGGGAATGCCAGCGTCGAGGCCCAGCTGAGCGATTCGCGAACCGATTCGAGAGCCCAGTCGATCTCGGGTAGGAGCGCGCGGAGATCGGCCGCGGACGGTGTCTTGTAAAAGCCTCCGACGCGAACGTTGATGGGATGGATCTCGCGGCCGCCGACCCGCGCGACGATGGCGTTTCCGGCCTTCTTGATGCGCAGGCCCCGCTTGACGATCTCCGGATGATCCTTCGCCATCGCCAGCGCGTCGGGATAGCCGAGGAAATCGGGCGCGTGGAGCATGAAGACGTGAAGGGCGTGGCTCTCGATCCACTCGCCGCAATAGAGGAGGCGCCGCAGGCTCCGTATCGGACCTTCGACTCGGACCCCCAACGCATCTTCGACCGCCTGACAACTCGACATCTGATAGGCGACCGGGCAGATGCCGCAAATCCGCGCGGTGATGTCCGGCACCTCGGCGTAGGAGCGGCCGCGCAAGAACGCTTCGAAAAAACGTGGCGGCTCGAAGATGCGGAGCTCGACGGCGGTCGCCCGGCTGCCCTGGAGGCGGATCGTCAGAGACCCCTCCCCTTCGACGCGGGCGAGCGCCTCGACTTTGATCGTGCGTACGGTCTCGGTCATCGCGCTTTCTCGCTCTCTTCGAGCCGGATGGACTCGTTGCGAAAGGGCTCCGCGTTTGCATAGAAGGTGCGGAGCGCGCGCACGAGCGTTGCCTTTTTCGCGCCGGCGGCGAGAAATGTCCGGCCGAGCGAGGCCGCGTTCGGCGTTTCCATCGGGCCGTAACACCCGTAGCAACCGCGGTCGTAGCTCGGGCAAAGCGCTCCGCATCCCGCGTGGGTGATTGGGCCCAGGCAAGGCGTCCCGTGCGCGACGAGGACGCAAACGTTCCCTCTGCGTTTGCATTCGACGCACACGCTGTGCGCGGAGATTGCCGGCTTTCGCCCGTTCAAGAATGCGCCGATGACCTCGAGGAGCTGCGACTTTTCGACGGGGCAGCCCTGTAGCTCGAAGTCGACGCGCACGTGACGGGCGATGGCCGTCGATGTTGCCAGAGCGGCGACGTACTCCGGCGAAGCGTAGACGACGCTTCGGAATTCGTTCACGTCCGAGAAGTTGCGCAGCGCCTGGATGCCGCCGGAGGTCGCGCACGCACCAATCGTCACGAGTGCCTTCGAAACGCGGCGCACCTCTTGGATTCGGCGCTCGTCGTCCGGCGTGGTGATCGACCCCTCGACGAGCGAGAGGTCGTACGGGCCGGCGACGTCCGCCTTCGTTGCCTCTCTGAATTGGGCGATTTCCACGGCTCCCGCCAAGGCGAGAAGATCGTCCTCGCAGTCGAGGAGCGTCAGCTGGCACCCGTCGCATGACGCGAACTTCCAGACCGCCAACTTGGGTCGCTTTCGAGGGCGCATATCAGAGCTCCCGCCGATCGAGGAGGCTCGAAATCCGATCGAACCGGAGCACCGGCCCGTCTCGGCACAAGAACGACTCGCGATACTGGCAGTGACCGCAGAACCGCAACGCACATTTCATGTTCCGCTCCATGGAGACGAACATTCGGTCGCCCGGGAGGCCCCGGTTCGCGAGCGCGCGCGCGGTGAAGCGCATCATCACTTCCGGTCCGCAGATCATCGCGACCGTCGCGGCGGTGTCGATCGACACCTTGTCGAGAAGTGCCGGCACGACGCCGACGGGCCCGACCCAGTCTGCCTCCGCATGGTCCACGGTGACGTGGACACGCCCGTCGAGCTTCTTCTCCCAGCGCGCGACCTCCTTTCGATAGACGAGGTCCGCAGGGCTACGGGCCCCGTAGAGGAGCGTGACGTTGCGGAAGCGCCCCCGCTGGCGAACGAGCTCGTAGACAACCGGCCTGAGCGGAGCGATCCCGAGTCCGCCCGCGATCACGATCACGTCTTTGCCGAAGGCCTGGTCGACCGGCCACCCGGCTCCGTACGGGCCGCGAACGCCGACCGTATCGCCGCGCTTGAGGCGCTGCATCGGTGTCGTAACGCTGCCGACTGCGCGAATCGTGTGGACCAGCGCGTGCGTCTGATTCGGGTCGCCGCTGATCGAGATCGGGACCTCGCCCACCCCGAAGAGGTAAAGCATGTTGAACTGACCGGGAGCGAACGAGAATCCACCGTTCGCGACGTCGAGCCAGAGCGTGAAGGTGTCGGCGGTTTCTTGGGTGCGGCGCAGCACTCGGACCGGTTGCGGAAGCCACGGGTCAGCGCCGGCCGCGAATGGTTCGCTCATGGCGCTTGATAGACGTCGAGGCGCTGCAGGCGAACGTGGTCCAGCCGCTGGACCGTTTTCTCGTAAAGTCGCAGCACGAGTTCGTAGCCGAGGTCGTGGTCCTTCGAGATCTTGCCCCGCAGGCACGCGCCGTCGAACGCGAGCGCGACCACGGGCTCGACCGCGCGGGCGTCGAGGTTCACCCGGTACGGCGGGACGAGCCACGAGAGTCCCAGGACGTCGCCGGGGCCGACGCTTTCCATTTGGAGCGTTCCTCTGCCCGGCACGTGGACCTCGAGGGCGACGCGCCCGACGCGAAGGAGGAAGAAGGTATTGGCATCGCCCCCTTCCCTCATCAGAAACTCGCCGGCTTCGAAGCGCAGATTTTTCGCGCACGCGACAATGAGCGCGACATGCGCCTCGGAAAAGCCTTTGAGAAATTCGTGCTCGTGGAGGAGCCGCTCGAGGTTCTCCATGGTCAGCCTGGGTCGGAAGCCCGAATTGCGGCGACCTCTTGGGTGATGTCGATCGCCACGGGGCACCAGGTGATGCATCGGCCGCACCCGACGCATCCCGACGTTCCGAACTGGTCGATCCAGCTCGCGAGCTTGTGCGTGAGCCACTGCCGGTAGCGCGACTTGATCGACGCGTGCACGCTTCCGCCGTGCAAATAGCTGTGATCCATCGTGAAGCAGGAGTCCCAGCGCTGCACCCGCTCGGCCTGCTCTCCCGCCAGGTCGGTGACGTCGTCGACGGAAGAGCAAAAACACGTGGGACAGGCGAGCGTGCAATTCGTGCACGCCAGACACCGGCTCGCGACGTCGTCCCAGCGAGGGTGCTCCGCGTTTCGGTAGAGGAGCTCCTTGATCCCGTCCGTATTCATGGTCCGTCCCATTTGGGCTGCCGTTCGCGCCACGATGGCTTCGGCCGCTTCGAGGTCGGCGCGAGGTGCCTCTTCGTAGCCCACGCGCTCCAAGACTTGCGCCCCTGATTCGCTCCCGATCCCGACGACGAAGCGGTGGCCCTTGTCGTCGAGGAGCTCGGTGAGCGCCAGGTCGAAGCCGAGCGTAGCCCGCGGCCCCGTTCCAAGGGAGGTGCAGAAACACGTCCCGCCGGCCTGACCGCAATGGACGGCCACGACGAACGTGCCGCTGCGTCGGGCAAGGTACTCCTGGTCGACCGATGGTCCCTCGAGAAACACTTTGTCTTGGATCGCGATGGCGTGGAGATCGCACGAACGCGCGCCGATGAGGGCGAGCAAGGGCGCACTTCGCGTCTTCTCGAGGACGACGAAAGAACCGTCGCGCCGCCTGGCGCGCCAAAGCTGGAGGGTCGGGACGAAAAAGAACGGCTTCCAAGACTGCGGGCCGACCGAGTACCCGAAGAGCGCCCGGTCATCGCGGCGGCGGAGGCGATAGGTGCCGGCGTCTTGGGACTCCGTCCATCCCTCGGGCAGGTCCTCGATTCCGGAGATCGATTCGTGGACGATCGCGCCGTCTCGCACGGTGGGTCCGACGAGCTGGAAGCCGTCCTGGCGCAGGACCTGGAGGAGCCGCGCAAAGCGGTCTCGCGAGAGAAGCGCGCGCTCTCCAAGACGGGTCGACTTCGTCATGGGCGCATCGGTCATGGCCTCGCCGGAGCGCCGAAGTCAAGCATGCCCACGAAGGCGCGCACCAGCCCGGAGTCCCTTTGCCTTTTTGAGCCGCGTTTCGTGGACGGATCCGCCGGCCCGGCTTGCGGGCTCGGCCCAGCGGAACATGCAACGTCGATCTTGGCGTAGAGTCACTTTCGCCCATGCCCTCCGCAAGAGCCATTGCCCTCGGTGTTGCCGGTCTCGCCGCACTTGCAGTCGTCGCCCTCGTCGTCCGTCGTGGCCGCGACCCGGAGTGGGAGTTCGAGCCCGTGTCGTCGGTGACCGGCCCGACGACGGCGTCGCCGCACTCGACCATCTCGCTCGCCCGGCTTTCGAGTCCAACGACTCCGGACAATTGCGCCGACGTGACGTTCTGGGACGCAAAGCCCATCGACTACAAGCACCTTCAAGAGAGGGGCTTCGTCGTCCTGAAGTCGACCTGCGCGAAGACCTTCAAGAACCTTCCGGTCTTCGCCACGTGCACCCGCTCAGACAAGGACGAGAACCACGCCCCGATCCTCGACGCGGTCGCCTACTACTATGACCTCGCGACCGTAGAGAGCGACGAAACGTACCGCGGACAGTGCCTCGGAAACGGCGGATCATGGACGGCCAAGGCCCCGGACGACCCGGAGTACGCGCGGGCGCGCGCTCGACTGCACGGAGGTAGTCCTCACCATGAAATCGATTCTTTGATGGAGGTCGCTCCGTGAATCGATCGCCCCAACGCAAACTCAGGGCCGCGTCGCGACATAAAGATGAGCGGCCCCGTCGCGATCGCTGCTCAAGTACAGGCGGCAGGCGTCTTGGGAAAGCCACGTCGGAGCGTCGAGCCCGCCGGAGTTGACCTCCCGAAGATCGAACGCATTGGCAAAGACTGCGGTCTTGCTGGTGCGCTGGGCAAGCCAAATGTCTTGGCCGCCGAGGCCCCCGCTTCTGGTCGAAGAATAAAGAATCGTCAGGTCGTCCGCCGAGAGGACCGGGTCCCCCTCGTTGACGCCCCCGCCCTGGTTCAACTCGGTTACAAGGGTCGGGGCCGCGAAGCCCGCGCCGCTTCTCGCCGCTCGATAGATGTCGTAATCGCCGGCGCGACTCGAAGAAAAGTAGATCTCCGAACCGTCCGGCAGGATGAAAGGCTGCACGGTGCTCGTCGCCGTGGCGTTCAACTCGGCGAGCGCGCTTCGGCTGGAAAAGTCTCCGCCGTCCGGCCGCTGGGCTGAGTAAAGCTGATCGATTCCGGCATCGTCCTTCCCGGTCTTGACCCGGAACACGAGGGCGAGACCGTCCCCCGTGCTACTGGGATCGATCGTGAGCGAATTGGGCATGTTGATGTTGCCGTTCAGCAGTTTGATGTTTCCGAACGGCGAGCCGAGATCCGAGCGGGTCGTGACGTAAAGGTTGCTCGATCCGGGGCCGCCGGGTCGCGAGCTCCAGAAGAACCCCGTGAGCTCGTCGGACAAAAGGCGAAGGCCTCCTTCGGTGGTGGCGGACTCCAGAGTGGTGAGCAGGACCGGCGGACCGAACGGTCTCGTGAGGTCGCAATTCCCCGCGTCGCCTCCCCCGTCGATTCCAGAATCAGGCGCCGCGGCGGAATCGGGCGCCGCGGCGGAATCAGGCGCCGCGGCCTCTACGGAAGCCTCCGCCTGCGCGTCCGGCGGTCCCCCGCCGTCGACCGCGACTTTGACAGTCCCTGCATCGATGACGATGAAGCCAAGGAGCTCGGTTACGTCGCCGCAGCCGCCCAAAAGGAGCGGCGCGAGGAGGACGAACCCGTGTCGGGGGATGAGCGGACCGGCGCGCAACGTGACGCGCATTAAAGCACGACGGGGCACCGCTCTCCGGAGAGGAGCGGCACAGCGGACCTCAGGGACGGCGCCCGATCAGTGGGCGGTCTCTTTTTTCGACGCAGCGCCGAGGGCCGTTTGCGGCCGCACCCAGACTTCGACACGGCGATTTCGGTCTCGTCCGCCGGGCGATTCGTTGTCGGCCACCGGCCTCTCGTCGCCGAGCCCCTCGACGAGCGATGCGTGCAGTCCGTAGGCCTCGAGCCGGTGAGCGACCCTATCGGCGCGCTCGTGCGAGACGTGGCTCTTGACGTCGCTCGTGCCCTGGTTGTCCGAAAACCCGAGCAGAATGAACTCTGGCGTGCGCTGCATACGGAGGACTGCGGCCAATCGTCCGATGTCTTGCGCGGCGCGGCTGTCGAGATCGCTCTGGCCGCTCCGAAAGCGGAACGTCAGTGACAGTCGCTTGGCGCCGCGCGTAAGCCCGGCGTAGTCCGCGGGGCAATCCGCGCACGAGTCCGAGTCGTCGGCCAGTGCGGACAGGTTTACAAAGCCCGCCGCCGCGACCAACGTCTGCCCCTCGGGCGACAGCGCAAACTGAACGAAAGGCCCCGCCAGAGGATGGGTCGAGGGCGACGGCGCGTACAGATAGAGGCGTCGCGTCAACGGGTAATCTTCGCTTCCGACACTGAATCGGGTCGGGAAGAGCGCTCCCGCGCCGCTGGATACGGCTACCGCACTCGCGCGGCCGACCAACGACATTCCGACAAAACCGATTGCCTGCGGATTGGCCGCCACGGCGGACGAAAGCTCCCCGCTGTCGGTGAAGCGCTTGGCCTTGGCGGCCAGGGGATGCTCCCCCAAAACGAGGGCTTTGAACGTGTCGTAGGTTCCCGATCGGTCGTCGCGCGCGTACACCTCGATAGGGCTCGACGCGCCATCCACGGCGGCCGGCCAGTTGGTGGTCTCGCCGTCGAAGATGCGCGCGATGTCGTCGATCGCCAGCGTGCGCAGCGGGTTGCTCTCGTTCACGACGACGGCGACTCCGTCCAGACCGATTACGTTCTCGTTCGAAGGGGCGCTCAGATCGCCGAGCCCGGCTTGCTTCAGCCGCTCGGCCTCTTCGGGCCGGATCATGCGCGAGGCCATGCCGAGATCGCAGCGACCCGCGCCGAGGTCGTCGAACGCCGTTCCAGAGCCCGCGGCGTCGATGTCGATCTCCACGGGCTGCGCGGACCCGGGCACCGTGCCCGAGACGACCCACGCGTGTCCGTCTGCATTCTTCGTGCGGGCCACGTCTTTGGCGCCCATGTGCTGAAGCAAGCCCGCGGCAAGCGACGGCGCGAGCTCGGCGCCGAACGTGTTGGACCCGTGCAACCGCAACGGCTTGACGGAGACGGGCAAGACGGCGGCCGTTTCCCCGGCTTGCTCGAAGCGAACGGTGGGCGTCGTCGCCGCAGCATGCGCGTCGGGAATGAGCGCGCGAAAGAGAAGAAAGAGGCCCCCAGCCAGGAGCGTGGCCGCCGGCAGCGTCAACACCCAGGCGAGCGCGATGTTGCGAACGGTCGAGCCCTGGAGGCCCGACTTCTGTGCGATCATGGTTCCCGCGATACCCGAAGACAGTACGTGCGTCGTGCTGACGGGCATTCCGAACGACCCGGAGAGGCCGATCGTCGTCATCGCCACGATCTCGGCCGAAGCACCCTGCGCGTACGTCAGGTGCGTTTTGCCGATCTTCTCCCCCACGGTCACGACGATGCGCTTCCAGCCGATCATCGTGCCGATGCCGAGCGAAAAAGCGATGAGACCGATGACCCAACCGGGCGCGTAGTCGATCGAAGCACGCAGGGTCTTTCGGTCCTTCTGGATGGCGGCCAGCCTCTCGGGGGAGAGCGCCGCTGCGCCCGTACCCTTCTCGAGCGTCGCCAGCTCGTTGTCCACGCGCATGATCCGCGATCGGACGTCGAAGCGTGCATCGGGCGGGATGTCTCGAATGGATTCCTTTCCGTTGAGCGCCGCCCGGATCTCGCCGAGATCCGTAAGGACCGCTCCGGCGGGAGTCTTCGGTACGGCCATGTCGACCGTCGACGCGAGTCGCCCGGTCTCTCCGCCGAACGCGTCGCGGGTGTTGGTCTCCAGCCTCTCGGCGACCTGCACTGCGTCGTGGATCTGCGCCTTTGCGAGCGATGTGTTCAGCGCGTAGTCCGCGGGCAGCAGCCCGATGAGAATCAGCATGATGAGGCCGACGCCCTTCTGTCCGTCGTTCGATCCGTGGGCGAAGCTCACGCCGCTACACGTGCCGATGAGGATCGCCCGGATCCAACCCGGCGGCGTTTTGTCCGGATCGGCGGGCTGATGCAGCGCGGGAGACTTGAGGAGGTAATTTCTGGCCAAGAGCAGCAAGAGCGCGGCGGCCCCGAGTCCAAAAACGGGAGAAATGAGGAGCGAGAGGCCGATTTCACGGACCTTGTGCCAGTTGACCCCGCTCCCGAAGACGTGATTCGGCATGAGCGAATTGGCCAGGCCGACCCCCACGATCGCGCCGATGAGCGTGTGTGAGCTCGAAGCCGGCAGGCCGAGCCACCACGTGCCGAGATTCCACATGATGGCCGCGACGAGCAGCGCGAGCACCATCGCAAGCCCGGCTCCGCTTCCGCTCGCAGCCAGGAGTTCGACCGGCAAGAGCTTGATGATGCTCATCGCCACCGCGATACCTCCGAGATACACGCCGAGGAGGTTGAGGACACCAGAAATGAGGACGGCCTTCCAGGGGCGGAGCGAGCGCGTGTAGATCACGGTGGCCACCGCGTTCGCCGTGTCGTGGAAGCCGTTGACGAACTCGAAGCCGCACGCGATGAGCAGCGCGACAATCAAGAGAACGAATTGGCCGGTCCCGATGTTGGTGTCGAAGAGGTGCATGGCTCCGCCGTGTACCGCCTCGTGCGCGCGGACTTGCGCGGTTGGGCGGCACGCGAGGAGAGCACGCCGACTCCCGACCTCTTGTGACTTATCCGAAACGGAAGCGGAGCGACTTCGCGTCGCTGAGAACGGTAAATAGCTCTGGGCAACGACTGAACGCTGATAGTATGTTCAGCCAATGGACGCCGTCACCGCCCCCGTTCGGGCCGCCCTCGAGCTCTTTGAGACCGCCCTTGCCGAGGTGCGCTTTGCCGACCTCGATGCCAAGACTCTTGCACGCGCCGCGGCCGACGTGGAGGCGGTCGCCGCCGTGGTCGCCTCGGCCCAGGCCGCGCTCGACAGTGCGCGCTCCGCGCTGCAAGAGCGGCAAGAAATATTGTTCGACAAGGTCCAGCGCGCGGTTGCCTACGCGCGAGTCTACGCGGAGAATGACCAGGCGCTGACCGAGCGTCTCCAGTCGATCGCCCTTCCGCGCACTCCGCGGGGTGCGCGGACCAAAGACGACTCGGCGCTGGTCTTGTCCTCCACGCCCCAAGCCCCGCCCCGGCCGAGGGCCGGCCGGCGCAAGCCGATGCACGCCGGACCGATGCTCGTCGTGGATCGCTCGGACGAGAGCTTGGGCGAAAAGACCGGCGATGACTCCGAAGGTGACCTGGCGGTCGGTTCCCGATGAACGGCGCCGCCGGGAGCTCCCTCAGAGGCGTCGGGTAATGCGCCCGCGCGTCGTATCGTAGGGACTCACCTCGAGGCGAACGCGGTCCCCTTCCGTCAGGCGGATGCGGTGGACATTCAACCGGCCGCTACGCTTGGCGAGGACGGTTCCGCGATGCGCACCGGAGACATACTCTACGGTGTAAAAGCCGCCACGACTGCACTTCGTCACTGTTCCTTCGAGGACGAGAAAGTCGCGATCGCTCGGTGCAGCTCCACTCATTAGCCTATGCTACTCCATCTGACCCGCGAGCGCTCCCGTTCTTTGCGCGCTCTTTCTTCTTGGCGCAGAGCTTTCGCGGAGCAGCGCTGCCGGGCGTGCGCGTGCGTGCGCTACGGCTCGTGACCCCCCGCGCCCGCTCTCACACGGGGACCGCGTCTCGACCTCGTCACTGACCCGCCGGTGGAGTAGGAAGAGGCCCCCACGTCACGATGCACGATGCAGCGACTCCTTGACTCCGCGCGAAAAGCGAGCCTCTCGGCCGTTTGGTCGCAGGGTGTAAAGCTCGCACGCGACAAGGCCGTCTCGCTCGTCGCCTCCGGAACGGGAGAGCTGACGCTGCGCGTCCGCGCACCAGGACACGCGATCGCGCCGACGGTGACGCTGTACCTCGAGTCCCTCGAGTGGTCGTGCGACTGCGGGAGCAAAGTCGACCCTTGTGCCCACGTGGCCGCGGGGGTCATCTCTGCCGCGGCCGCAGGGGTTGACGGACTCGCGGCGGCACCCGCCGACGTGCCGGCTCGGCTCGTGTATCGGCTGGGCACGAAAGGGAAGATTCTGACGCTCAACCGATTCATCGTGCACGGCGATGGGCGCGAAGAGCGACTGACCAGCGCCCTTTCTTCGGACCTCGCGCGCGGGCGGCTGCCCGCCGGGCTCACGCCGACCCACGACGACTTGCGGATCGATCGGATTTTAGGGTTCCCCGCGCGAGAAATCGTGCCGTTGGCTCGCGTGGCCGACGTCTTCGGCGCGCTCACCGGCGCTGAGGTGCGCTACGCAGGCGAGCCGGTGCGCCTTTCGAGCGATCCGCTTCTCCCGCGGGCGATCGTCGAAGACGCGCCCGGGGGCGGCTTCGTCTTGCGTATCGAGCGCGACCCGAGCGTGAGCGAAGTCATCGCGATGGGAATTGCGAAGTGTGGCGACGTGCTCCGTCCTCTCGGGGAAACGGCCACCACCGGCGAGTTCCTGGAGCGCCTCCCGCTTTCGCGCACGTTCGGTCGGTCCCAACAGACCGAGCTCGTGACCGCGGTTCTTCCGGAGCTCGAGAAGAAGCTCGCGGTCGTACTGACGACCAAGCTCCTTCCGCGCAAAAAGGTCGGAGCGCGACCGCGTATCGCGATGGACTTGGCCCACCAAGGGCACACCCTCTCCATCCTGCCGGCGCTCGTCTACGGCGACCCGCCGATGGCGCGCGTCGACGGCGACGAAATCGTCCTCCTCGGAAGCGATGTGCCGGTCCGATTGGTAGAGGAGGAGCGGGCGCTTCTGAGGCGATTGCGCGATGAGCTCAACCTCGTCCCAGGCCGCCGGGTGGACCTCGATGGCGTCGAGGCCATCCGCTTTGCGGCCAAGCTGCGCGGATGGCAGGAGCGCAGCGGCGACGAGGCCCACGCCGCAATCTTCGACCGCAGGCCGCTTCTGGCTCGGCTCGATTTCGACGAAGGCGTGCTCGACGTCGCGTTCGAGTGCGAGACCGACCCCGACTCGGGCGAGCCGCCGAAGCGCGCGGACGCCGCGACGGTGATCCGGGCCTGGCGCGACGGACTGGATCTGGTGCCGCTCGACGGGGTCGGCTGGGCACCGCTTCCCGCCGACTGGCTGGAGCGCCACGGCCACCGGGTCGCCGACCTTCTGGCCGCTCGCGACGAACAGGGAAAGCTGCACCGCGCCGCCCTTCCCGAGCTCGGCGCCCTATGGGACGCGCTCGGCTCGCCGAAGCCGCTCGGTCTGGACAAGCTCGCGCCCCTGGTCGAGGGCTTCGACGGGATTCCTCGGGCGAAGCTGCCGGAGGGCGTCACGGCGCATCTTCGTACCTATCAGGAGCACGGCTACGATTGGTTGACGTTTCTCCGCGACGCCGAGTTCGGCGCGGTCCTCGCCGATGACATGGGTCTCGGAAAGACGCTGCAAACGATCTGCGCCCTGCGCGGTCGCGCCCTCGTCATCTGTCCGAAGAGCGTCGTCTACAACTGGGTCGACGAAATCGCCCGCTTTCGTCCTGGGCTGCGCACAGCCATCTACCATGGCGCGAAGCGCGAGCTCGATCTGAACGCGGACGTGACGTTGACCACATACGCCGTGCTTCGAATCGACGTGGATCGACTCGCCGCGCAATCGTGGGACACCATCGTGCTCGACGAAGCGCAGGCCATCAAGAACGAGTCGAGCCAGACCGCGCGCGCCGCCTACCTTCTGCGCGGGGCGTTTCGGGTCGCGCTCAGCGGCACCCCAATCGAGAACCGCCTCGAAGAACTCTGGAGCGTGATGCACTTCGCCAACCCGGGGCTCCTGGGTGGCCGGAGCGACTTTCAGGAGCGCTACGCGATCCCAGTCTCCAACGGCGACGCGTCCGCCGTCGCGCGGCTACATGCCAAGATTCGGCCCTTTGTGCTCCGGCGGATGAAGCGCGAAGTGCTCCCAGAGCTGCCGCCGCGCACCGACTCGATACTCCACGTCGAGCTCGACGAGGTGGAGCGCGCCATCTACGACTCGGTGCGGGTGGCGACCAGGAAGGACATCGTGACGAAGCTCGCGCAGGGCGGAGGCGTTCTTGCGGTGCTGGAAGCTCTCCTTCGCTTGCGTCAGGCGGCCTGCCATCCGTCGCTCCTTCCCGGGCAAGAAGCGGCCACCTCGTCGAAGGTCGAGCGCCTGCTCGAGGCCTTGAGCGAAGCGATCGCCGACGGACACAAGGCGCTCGTCTTCTCGCAGTGGACGGGGCTCTTGGACCTCGTGGAGCCCCACTTGAACGCGGCCAGCATCCCCTTCGTGCGCCTCGACGGCTCGACGCGGGACCGCGCGGCGGTCGTGGCTCAATTCCAAAGCGAAACGGGACCGCCCGTGATGCTCGTGTCGCTCAAAGCGGGTGGGACGGGCCTGAATCTCACCGCCGCGGACCACGTTTTTCTGCTCGATCCCTGGTGGAACCCCACAGTCGAAGACCAGGCGGCCGACCGCGCCCATCGCATCGGCCAAGATCGACCGGTCATGGTCTACCGCATGATCGCCAAGGACACGGTGGAGGAGCGCATCTTCACGCTGCAGGAAAAAAAGCGCACACTTGCGGACATCGCGCTCGGAGCCGCAGCCGGCTCGGCGAGCCAGGGCAGCGGCATTACCCGCGACGATCTCCTGGCCATCCTCGACTGACGGGGCCCAGTCCCCCCGGGGATGCAATCGGCTGCAATACCCGGTCCTCCGCGCGCGTGGTATCCGGGGGGAGGGGTCGCGAGGGGCTTCGTTTACGGCACTTTGCCGGGGACCGAACACGCGACGGAACCGTTGTCCCCGAAGAGGGAGAGCGTTCGACTTGGACGCACCGCCGTGCGGGCAGCGAGCGCCTTCTCGATCGCCGCTTGCACCATTGCGCTGTGCTCCTCGTCGCGGCCGAGCCACGCAGAACACTGAAGTCGTCCGCCTTCCCATCGGGCGGCCGCCACTTCTGCGAAAGGCCCAGCCAAGTCCGTGAGGATGGTCACCCGGTCCCCTTTGAGCACCGCAATGGCCAGCACGCCGTCAACCGCTGCTTGCACCACAACAATGTTCTGCATTGGGACTCCCTGAAACAGGCTGATCAAACGTATCGCCCAATTCTTCCCAAGCTATGCTGCTCTCTTGTTCAAGTCAACGGCCGCCCCCGCTCTTTTTCTTCCAGCGCTTCCCAGCGCACCAAGAGCCGCGCTGCCTCGGCCCTCGCGCCTTCTAGCCGCGCCTTTAGCTCGGCAACTTTCTCCCCCCCTCTCGTCGCCGCGTAAAGAGCGGGGTCGGCGAGCTCCGCTTCGAGCTCTTGGACACGCTTTTCGGCCTCGTCGACCGCCGGAACGATCCCGGCCAGCTCGATCCGCTCGGCATACGTGAGCACCGCGCGCTTGGGCTCGTCTTTTTTCGGGGGTCTCGGCGCGGGGCTCGCCGCGGCCGGCGCAGGCGCCTTCTTGGCTTCCGACCGATCACTCCTCTGGACGACGTAGTCTTCGTAGCCCCCCGCGTACCGGACGGGTGTCGCCAAGCTGCCACGCGCTTCGCCACCGGCAGCAGACGGCTCGAAGGCGAGAATTGCGGTCGCGATGCGGTCGAGAAACGCCCGGTCGTGGGTCACGACGATTGCGGACCCCTCGTAGTCTTCGAGAAGGCCTTCGAGCGCCGTCAGCGTCGGCAAATCGAGATCATTGGTCGGCTCGTCGAGCACGAGAAGGTTTCCCTCCCCCCGCAGCATCTTGGCGAGCGCGACGCGGGCCCGCTCGCCACCAGACAAAGAAGCAACCTTCTGCCGCTGCTTTTTCGCGTCGAAAAGGAAGAGCTCCAAGTAGCTCCGCAGATCCATCGCTTCCCGCCCACGCACGCCGAGGTGCACCGTGGTGCCGCCGCCCTCTCCGCGAACGTCGTCGAAAATCGACTTCGTGTCGTCGAGTCCCGCGCGCGCCTGGTCGAGGTAAGCCACCCGAGTGTTTTTGCCGACGACGATGGACCCGGCGACCAGAACGGGCGCGTCCTTGGGGCGCGCTCCGCCGCGGGACTCTTCGACTGCCGCGAGAATCGCCCGCAAAAGCGTCGTCTTTCCGGCGCCGTTCGGTCCGACCACCCCGATTCGTTCGCCCGCTGTAACGATGAGGTCGAACGGCGCGTTCAACGCGGGCGTCTCGCCCGTCGCGGCGACCTGCAGACCGCGAAGCTCGAGCACAGTCTTCCCCTGCTGCGGCGCGGACCCGGTGACCAACGTCACTTCGCCCGGCCTTCCAGCCGTCGCCGGGGTCGCGGCTTCCAAGACGGCTGCGCGCTGGATGCGCGCCTTCTGCTTGGTACTCCGCGCTTTGGGGCCGCGCGCCAGCCATTCGCGCTCGCGGCGAAGGGCGTTCTTCCTATTTTGCTCGACGCGCTCTTCGTGCGCGAGAAGCTCGGCCTTTTTGTCGAGATAGTCGCCGTAGCCCCCTGGGTAAGAGACGAGCTTTCCTCGCTCGAGCTCGACGATCCGCGTCGCCACGGCATCGAGGAAGTACCGGTCGTGGGTCACGAGGACCAGGGCTCCACGGAACCGGCGGTCGAGGAGATCTTCCAGCCAAGCCGCCGTGTCTGCGTCGAGATGGTTGGTCGGCTCATCCAGAATGGCAACGTCGGGGCTCGCGACGAGCAGCTGCGCGAGGGCAATCCGCCGTCGCTCGCCGCCGCTCCGGAGCCCGCAGGGACGATCGACGTCGCGTACGCCCAGCTTGTCGAGAAATCCGAGCGCCTCGTGCCCTCGTTCCCAGCCGCCCAGCCGGACGATGGCCTCATCGAGCTCGGCTTGTTCGGCCAAGAGGGCCTCGTGCCGGTCACTCTCCGTCCCTTGGGCGAGCTTCGCCGTCACCTCTGCGTGACGCGACGACGCTTGACGCCAGGCGGTCAGCGCGTCTTCGACCACCGCTCGCGCGCTCGCGTCCGGGTCGATCTCGGGCTCCTGGGCCAGGTATCGCACCGAGAGGCCTCGGCGCACGCTCAGGGTGCCGCCGTCGGGCGTCTCCAAGCCGGCGAGGATCTTCGCGAGCGTCGATTTGCCCGCGCCGTTGGCACCGATGAGCCCGACCTTCTCGCCGCGCGCGAGCGTGAACGTGGCGTCGTCGAGAACGACTTGCGGACCGAACGCTTTTCGAAGGTGCTGGGCGGAGAGCGCAGGCATGCACGGACGGGAGCACGCTCGAGGGCTCTGGCGCAACCTTTGGCCAGCGGCACGGGGCTCGTAACTTCCCGTCGCTTCGATGGACTCGAGGCACTAGCCCCCGGCCGCGAACCGAGCTAGGTGCCCTGGATTCCTCGATGGCCGATCCGCTCCTCGCGCTCGTCTCGCCGTTTCGTGCCGCCATTGCGAGCGCGTTCGGTCCCGAGCACGCGCACTTCGACCCCGCGCTCCGACGCTCCGACCGCGCCGACTACCAGGCGAACGTGGCACTGGCCCTCTGCAAGGTCGTGGGCGGCCGTCCGCGCGACGTCGCCGCAGCGATCGTCCGACACCTCGATGTCGCCCATATGGTCGCGCACGTCGAAATCGCCGGACCTGGTTTCATCAACCTCACCCTCGACGCGAATTTCCTGTCCGACTCGGTGAGCCGGCTCGCGGGCGATTCGCAGCTCGGCGTTCTCCCCGCCCCGGTCCGCGAGACGGTCGTCATCGACTATTCATCGCCGAACGTCGCGAAGGAGATGCACGTCGGCAATCTGCGGAGCACCATCATCGGCGACGCCCTCTCCCGGGTGCTCGAGGTCGTCGGTCACAACGTCATTCGCCAGAACCACCTCGGCGACTGGGGAACACCGTTCGGAATGCTCATCGAGCACTTGCTCGACATCGGAGCCGCCGCGGACGGCGGCGCGAAGGACGCGCTCTCCATCACCGATCTCAACGCGTTCTATCGACAGGCTCGAGCGAAGTTCGACAGCGATCCGGCCTTCGCCGAGCGTGCGAGGCGGCGCGTCGTCCTCCTTCAGAGCGGCGACGAGACCACGCTCACGGAGTGGCGCGTCCTGGTAGACGCCTCGAAGCGCTACTTTGCCGCGATATACGACGCGCTCTCCGTCAAGCTCACCGACCGCGACATCGCTGGCGAGAGCCTCTATAACCCGATGCTCCCCGAAGTCGTCGCGGAGCTCGAGAGCAAGGGTCTCACGAGCCTGAGCGACGGCGCGCTTTGCGTCTTTCCCCCGGGCTTCCCGGGCCGCGACAACGAACCTCTCCCCCTCATCGTTCGCAAGCAAGACGGAGGCTACGGATACGCGACGACCGACCTCGCCGCGATTCGCTACCGGGTCGCCACGCTCGGCGCGCAGCGCGTCATCTACGTCGTGGGCGCCCCGCAGAGCCAGCACCTCGCCATGGTCTTCAAGACCGCGGAAATGGCCGGCTGGCTCCTCCCTCCCGCGCGCGCAGAGCACGTCGCGTTCGGCTCCGTCCTCGGCGCGGACCGAAAGATGTTCAAGACGAGGAGCGGAGAGTCCGTGCGTCTCATCGACCTCCTGGACGAAGCGAAAGAGCGCGCGCTGGCCATCGTGACCGAGAAGAACCCCTCGCTCGACGAGGCTGCCCGCGCGGCGGTTGCGCGCGCGGTGGGCATTGGCGCAGTCAAGTATGCCGACCTCTCGAGCGATCGCATCAAGGACTACATGTTCGATTGGTCGCGAATGCTCGCGTTCGACGGGAACACGGCGCCCTACCTTCAATACGCGCACGCGCGCATTGCATCCATCTTCCGGCGCGGTGAGGTGAGCCCCACCGAGCTCGGGCCCATCACGCTCCGCGAGCCGGCGGAGCGCGCCCTCGGTCTCGAGATTCTCGGCTTCGGAACGGTCGTGCACGACGTGGCGGCGACGCTCCAGCCACACCGCCTGTGCACCTACCTCTACGGCCTTTCGACCGCATTCTCCGCGTTCTACGAGGCCTGTCCGGTCTTGAAGGCATCGACCGAGCTCGAGCGAGACTCTCGAATCTCCCTCTCCCATCTCACCGCCCGGGTGCTCGCCCGGGGGCTGGATCTCCTGGGAATCGAAGTGCCCGAACGCATGTGAGCCGCGGCGGAGCGGCCGCGTCTCACTCGTTGGCCGCGACCCGTGCCGGCGCCGGGGCACGCTCGCCGATCTCCGCCTTTACCGGGACGATGCCCCAGATTTCGCGGGCGTACGCGCTGATCGTCGCATCGCTCGAGAAAGCGCTCGCGCCCACGACGTTGAAGAGAGAGCGCCGCGCCCACTCCCTCGGCGAGCGATAGAGAAGAGCCGCCTCCCTCATCGCGGACGAGTAGGAATCGAAGTCCGCGCATACCATGTATTGGTCGTTGTGCCGGAGCGTCTGTATCACGGACGCATATCGCTCTCGATCCCCGATGCAGAAGAACCCGGTCTCGAGGAGCTCGATCGCCTTCGCGAGATCCGGGCTTTGCGCGATGAAGCGGCCCGGGTCGTAGCCTACCCGCCAGAGATCGCGAACCTGATCCACGGTGAGCCCACACAGAAAGAAATTCTCGGGGCCCGCCGCGTCGCGAAGTTCTACGTTCGCACCGTCGAGCGTCCCGACCGTGAGCGCCCCGTTGAGCGCGAGCTTCATGTTGCTCGTCCCGGAAGCCTCCTTGCCCGCTTGCGAGATTTGCAGCGACACGTCTGCCGCGGGGATGATGACTTGAGCGAGCGACACGCCGTAGTTCGGGACGAACACCACCTTCAAGCGGTCGCGCGTCGCCGGATCGCTGTTGACGACGTCGGCGATGTCGTTGATGAGCCGAATGTGGGTCTTGGCGACGATGTATCCCGCAGCCGCCTTGCCGGCGAAAATGTACACGCGCGGCGTCTGCGACTCGTCGGCCGGGGTGCTCTTCAAATGCCAGTAATGGGCGATGATCTCCAGACATGCGAGGAGCTGCCTTTTGTATTCGTGAATGCGCTTTATCTGAGCCACGAACATGGCCTCCGGATCGACCGATATTCCGGTGAGCCGGAGCAGAAGGGCTGCGAGCACGCGCTTGTTGTCACGCTTGATCTCGCTGAGCGCGTCGAGCAGGCTCTCGTCCTCCGCGTGCTTCGACAAGTGCGCCATGAGGGCGAGGTCGCGATCGATCCAATTGGGGCCCAGACGGTCCGAGAGGAGCCTGGCGAGGGCGGGGTTCGAGTAGAGAAGCCAGCGCCGAGGGGTCACACCATTCGTCTTGTTGTTGAATCGCTCCGGGAACATCTCCCAAAAATCGGGCAGTAGCTCCCGTTTGATGAGCTCCGTGTGCAGGCGGGCGACGCCGTTGACGCTGTGTGACCCGACCACCGCGAGATGGGCCATTCGGATCTGCTGGACCGGTCCCTCTTCGATAATCGACATCCGCGCCATACGCGACGGATCCGCGGGCCAGTGCGTGCTGACCTGGCGCATGAAGCGGTGATTGATCTCGAAGATTATCATCAGATGGCGCGGCAGGACCCGGCGGAACATCGACACCGGCCACTTTTCGAGCGCCTCCGGCAAAAGGGTATGGTTCGTGTACGCAATCGTCCGCTGCGTGATGTCCCACGCGACATCCCAGTCGACGCTCTCCTCGTCGACGAGAACCCGCATCAGCTCTGCGACCGCAATGGCCGGGTGCGTATCGTTCAGCTGGATGGCAGCGCGATCCGGCAGCAGTCGAAAGTCTTTGTGGCGCAGCTTGAACTGGGAAACGATGTCGGCAATCGAGCATGCAACGAAGAAGTACTGCTGCTTCAGCCGAAGTTCCTTGCCGTGCTCGGTGTGATCGTTCGGGTAGAGCACCTTCGAGATGTTTTCGACTTCGACTTTCTCCTCCACGGCACGCAAGTAATCGCCCTCGTTGAAGAGTCGCAGATCGAAGTCGCGGGACGCGCGCGCTGACCAGAGGCGCAGCGTGTTGACGGTGTCCGTCTCGTGGCCGACGATGAACGAATCGTACGGCACGCCGTATACGACCCGCGTCCCGATCCAATCGACGACGAGCCTTCCGCTCGCGTCCTTGCGCGTTTCGGTGGTCCCGTAAAGCCGCACCACCTGCATGCGGTCATGCCGCGGGAGCTCCCACGGATTGCCGTACTGGAGCCAGTTGTCCGAGTTTTCGAGCTGCTGGCCGTTTTCGATGCGCTGCTCGAAAATACCGAACTCGTACCGAATCCCGTAGCCGACTGCCGGAAGCTCCAGAGTCGCGAGCGAGTCCATGAAGCACGCGGCCAGCCTGCCGAGGCCACCGTTTCCCAAGCCCGGATCTCCTTCGGCGTCCAGGACGTCGCCGAGGTCGTATCCCCACTCCGCCACGAGCTGCTCGGCGACCCCGTAGAGCCCGAGGTTCACGAGACACAGACCCAAGCTGCGCCCGGTCAGAAACTCGGACGAAAGATAATGGACGCGCTTTACGTCCCGCTCGGCATAGGTGCGCTGCGTCGAGAGCCACCGCTGCACCAACCGATCGCGAACCGTGTGCGCCATCGCCCGGTACACGTCCACGACACCTGCGTCCGGGCGTTCTTTGACGCACGTGTAGAGGAGGTGGTCCAAGAGGTCCTTTCGGAACTGCTCGGGATCGACCCGCGCGGGCTGCCGTGCCGGCGGGCTGACGAACTTGCGCTTCGGTTGGATCAGACGCTCATCCATCGGGCTGGTGCTCACGGACGGACCGTGGCACTCGAGCGAGCCCCGATTTGTATCCAGCCTTTTTCCGGCGTGTTTCCGAGGCGTCGCTCCCTCAGAGGGGCGGGTTCGCGTTCTTGGCGAGCTCGATCAGATACTTTCCGAACCAGGCCCCCGCCGGCGGCGAGCCCGGCTCGCTATCGGGCGACTTCGGCCCGCAGCTTTCGTCGAAGCCGGGCTTCGACGGGTCGGAGCCGCCGTCCGCTTCGCCAGGCGGCTTGATCCAGAAGTAGGCGTCCACCATCGGGGCCGGCGACACCTGCGGACGCTCGCCCAGGCCCGCCCCTTTCACGTTGCACCAGCTGCCCGACTTCGTCCGGATCCCGGCTCGCCCGTTCCGGCTGGTGTCGATGAGGAAGGCCTTTCCCGAGATGCCCGCCTCCGTCAACGATGCATCGAGGATTTTCACGTACGTGAGCTCGTCCGTGCACGGGTCGGTGGGCTCGAGCTTCGGAAGATCGCCGGGGGTGAGGGTGTCGTAATTGGACACATTGGTCGCGAAGCCGCGAATCTTGTCGGCGCCGCCTGCTTCGGCCAAGACGTCGGAGAATATCTTGGCAATCTTCTCGCGGTTTTTCGACCAGCCAAGCCATCCCGCGTGCGCCGCGTCCAAGTACAGGCTCACATTCGGCATCGCGAGCGTCTTGACGGCGTATGCGACCGAATGCCGGTACACGGGCTCCGCCGCGGCGCATTTGGGCACGCTCAGGTTCGTCGCACTGTTGGGCAAAGAGTCGGGTTCGACGACCGCGACGATACGCTGCTTTGGATGCGCCTTGAAAGCCGCGGCGATCTTGTCGATGAATTCTTTTTGGTACCGCTTCTCGCCGCCATTCGCGACCGTGAGCTCCCCGTTCGAAGCCACCGCCGCACAGTCGCGGTCGGGCATGTCGTAGACCGCGAAGACCGTGACGACCGGATGGCCCGCCTTTTTCTCCTGGGCCATCGCGTCGTCCAGTGTCTTCGAGACCGCGCCCGCCCTCTTGATCGAATCGAGCCAGACCGCGGTCGGGAAGGCTTCGATTTTCTTCAGCAACGCGGCATCCGCCGCCGATTCCTTGATGGATGACTCGACCTTCGCGACGTACCCCGGGTCGATGTAGAAGTGTGCTCCCGCAAACGGATTTCCCTCGGCCGAAGGAGGAACGACCTGCACTTGCGGCTTCGCCTCGGCTGCACCGACGGGGGGCGGCAGCGAAGGAGGGGGCTGCGCGGCGCTCGCAACGACAGAAGCCCCGGCCGGAGGGGGCAGAGCGGCACCGGCCTGCGCAGGATTGGAGGTCGCGGGCGGCGGTGCAGACCCGCAGGCAGCGGTGGCAAGGGCGGAGAGGAGGACGGCGACAGTGGGGCGGGTCATGTGGTTTTCGCCGACATCAGAAGCACATGAGGGCCGCGCGGGTCAACGTGCGGCGGGGGCACGCGCCCAAAATCCAAGCAGCGATAGACGGCGACAAGCGGTATCCTCATGGAGCATGGGCGATGTCGAACGTCCCTTCCCGAACGCCAACGTGCTGCTCGATCGCGTGGTCGATATCTGTCCCTTTCCAGCGACGGCGCAACGCCTGATGCTCCTCGTCAACGACGACCGGGCTCAGGTCGACACCATCGCTTCGGCGGTTCAGTGCGACCCCGCGCTCGCCACCCAATTGCTCCGCGTCGCGAACAGCGCGGCCTTCCGGCCGACGGGGGCCGAACCGGTGCGCGACATCCGACAGGCGCTCGTCTCGGTCGGGCTCGAAGAGCTCCGGATGATGGCCGGAGCGATGGCGCTCATGGCTGCCTTCGCGACGCGCGACGAGCTCTCGCTGGACCTTCATCGGACGAGCGCAGTCTCGGGCGCCATCGCCGAGCTGATTGCGCCGCCGGGCCCGGGGGTCTCGCGAGGGATGCCTCATATCTGCGGCCTGCTCTGCGAAGTCGGTGCGCTCGCGTGCCTCGCCGTCGACGGACCCGGGTACGTCGAGGTGTGGCAACGCACCGTCAAGAGCAACGGGGGACGCTGGTCGCCCGAATCCGTTACCGCGCGCGACGCGCTCGAAGTCAGGCGCTACGGCATCACCACCCGCTCGGTGGGCGCGAGACTCCTCCGGCGCCACCAGCTCCCGCAGGAGATGGGCGCGGCGATCGAGACGCCGCCCTTGTCGTCGCCGGACGTGCCGCTCTTGCATCGGGCCACGGCGTTCGTGAGGATCGCGACGCCTCTCGTCGTCGAGGCGCTCCGGACGAAAGATTCGGCGGCGCTCGCCGCCCAACTTGGGGAAGTCGCGCGGATGACCGCGTTCATCGAAGTGGCGGCCGACGAGCTGATGCGACGCTGCCTCGTCGCAGCCACGAACATGGAAAAAACGCTGCGCGCCGCGCGCGATTGACTCTAGCCAGTCCTAATCTAGAACCCTGGTGATTGTCGTCGAGACCGAGCGAGGCCGGTGGCGAGCGCGCGGAGCCTACTTCTGTAGGCGAGCACGCTCGACGCCGGGATCGCGAAGGTATCGGCGATAATCACCAGGGTTCTAGCCTTCGAGCATGATGCGCCGCACGGCTTCCGCGTAGTCGAACTCGCGGCGACGGCGGGTGAGTTCGGGCGGGGGCTGGCGCTGCGGCGCGGTTTGAGGCGCTTGGCCGAGGTGACCGCGCAGGATGAGCCTCGCGACGGCGGACAGCGACTCGAAGTGCAGGCCGAGGGAGCGCCCGTCATCGCCCGGGCGGCGGCCTTCCACCGTGCGCCGGAGCGTCGCGCGCGTGTCGAACCATAGGGAGAGCTCGGTGGCCTGAAAGCTCACGACCAAATCGGCGCCGTCCTCCAAGCGCTCGTCCGAGCGAACGAGCATGCCCTGCGGCGAGAGGTCCACGGTGCGGTCGCCGACCAAACGGCCGTTTCTACGCCGGACCTGGCATCCGAGGCGGACCACACGACGCATCTCTCCGCGTCGATTCGGAGGGAGATGCCCGCACGCGGCGCGCGTCAGCGAAGGGGTGAGCAGGCGCAGGGAATACGCGACGTTTGCCATGGGAGACCCTCCTCGATTCCGAATCGTAAGGGGTACACTTCGGTGAGGGCCAACTTGCTCACGAGAGCGCGCGTCCCACGCTCGCCGCATAGTCGATTCGCGCCTCACGCCGCGGCACGGGCGGCGGCACGCCCTGGAGCGCGGTGTGCAAGAAATATTGCAGTGCACCGTCGAGGCCGTCGAATTCGAGCCCGACGCAGCGTCCGTGGTCGCCAGGGCGGCGCCCGTGCACCACGCGAGCAACCGTAGCCTCCGCGTCGAACCACCAAGTGCTCCGGGGCAGCCGAAACGCCACGAGCAGCGCCTCGCCCGTCATGACGGGTTTCTCTGCCAAAACGAGCATGCCGAGGGGCGAAAGGTCGAGGCCGCATCTTCCGACCAGCGTGAAATCACGCTCCCGGACAACCTGGCAGTCGACGCGAACACCGCGGCGAAGGGCACGGCGCTGCTGGGCGGGCACGAGCGTGGCGAACATGGGGGCCTCCTCCGACGATTCGACCACGCCCCAAAGCGGGATGCGGGCCGTCGAAGTCGGATCGTAGGGGGGGGCGCCGGGTCGCGGCCAAGTTCTCGCGCGAACTTTCGCGGCGTAGGCGCGCCCCGCGGCTGCGACGATGCGCGGCCGGGCGCCTCGTCAGACCCCGCCGCCCATCAACATCGCCGAGAGCTTCCCCAGTCCCTCGAGATCGTGCACGTCGCTCGAGAGCTCGGGGATGCGCACGACGGGCACCTTGCCCTTGGCGCGGTCCTCGAGCGCGCGGACGTGCATCGCGTCGAGGGCGGCCAGGCGGACGGCGTCGGCGTGCGCTTGCACCAGGCGCGCCGGGGCATCGTCGTCGAGCACGAGACCGTGGGCGGCGACCGCCCCCGCCACTTCGTCCGGGGTGGGGGCTGCATCCGCCAAGGGGGGCGGTAGGCGGAATCGATTCACGACGAACGCTCCGCGCGGCATTTGGGACGCCTCCAGTCGATCGCTGAAGAAGACGACCTCCTGGATGCTCATCGGCGCCGGGCTCGTCGCGAGCACGAACGAGACCTCGGGCGAGCGGAGCGCCGCTTCGACGATCTTCGCGCGCTCCCGGAACCCGCCGAAGAGGTCGTTCAGCTCCGTGATGAACTCCGCCATCGCCTCGAGAAAGCCGCCACCGGTGATGCGGCCCAGGCCCCGCAGAACCACCACGGCCGATCGTGCGAGCAAGTTCAGCGACAGCTTGCCCGTGGACTGGAACGCCTGGACGAACCATCGAATCGCCGCCGAGTCGAGCGCTTCGACGAGGCGCTCGGGTGCATCGAGAAAGTCGAGCGCGTTCGTCGTAGGGGGCGTGTCGAGAATGACGAGGTCGAAGCGGGGGTCTTTCTGGACGGAGACGAGCTTCTCCATCGCCATGTACTCTTGCGTGCCCGCGAGCGACCGGGACACGTATTGGTAGAGCTTGTTGCCGAGGAGCTTCCTTGCCCGCTCCGGCGAAGGCGAATACTTGAGAACGAGCTCGTCGAACGTGGCGCTCGGATCGAGCATCATCGCGGTCAGTGAACCGCGCGGCGACGCTCCTTGCGGGATGTACGGATCGGCGACGACCTGCTCTTCGCCCATCATGCTCTCGAGCCCGAGCGCTTGGGCGAGGCGCTTGGCCGGGTCGATGGTGAGACACAAGACGCGCCGCCCACGCCGCGCGGCCGCGACCCCGAGGGCGGCCGCCGTCGTCGTCTTGCCGACTCCCCCCGCCCCGACGACGACGAGGACGTGGCGTGACATCACGAGCTGGTCGAGGGCTTCAGCCATTTCCTTCGTACCCGCCGTCCGCGAGGTTGTCGAAGCGCGTGTACTGCGCGTCGAAGCGCACGCGAACCGTGTCGGTAGGCCCGTTTCTTTGCTTGGCGACGATGAGCTCGGCCACGTTCCGGTCGGCCGTTTCCTTGTTGTAATAGTCGTCGCGATAAATAAAGCAGATGTTGTCGGCGTCCTGCTCGATGGCGCCCGATTCGCGGAGGTCCGAGAGCTGGGGGCGCTTGCTCTTCTCGCCGCGGGTCTCGACCGCGCGATTGAGCTGGCTGAGGGCGATGACCGGAAGGCTGAGCTCCTTGGCGAGTTGCTTGAGACCGCGCGAAATCTCGCTGATCTCCTGCTCGCGTGACGGTTGCCCGTCGCGCCCCTTCATGAGCTGGAGGTAGTCGACGATCACGAGGCCGATACGCCTCTTCTTTTCGCCGGTCGCGGGGTCGACGTGGTCGAACTCCGCTTGCAGCCGGCGCGCCTTCGACCGAAGCTCGAGGATCGATAGCGCCGGAGTGTCGTCGATCCACACGTTGAGGCTCGCCAGGTGCGTCGCCGCTTGCGTCAGCTTGCTCCAATCGCTCGGAGTCAGCATGCCGGTACGCACGCGGCTCACGTCGACCTTCGCCTCGGAGCAAAGCATACGGTTGCAGATTTGCTCTCTCGGCATCTCCAGCGAGAAGACCGCGACCCCGGAGCCCGGCTCCTCCCATCGCTCGTTGGGGTCGCGCGCGCTCTCGAGCTGTTGCGGACTCGCGACGTTGGCGGCCACGTTGAGGACGAAGCTCGTTTTGCCCATCCCAGGGCGCGCCGCGACGATCGTGAGCTCGCCGTCGTGGAGGCCGCTCGTGATGCGATCGTAGCGATCGAAGCCTGTCGGGATCCCCGTGATGCGGGCGCCGCGCGCGTTCGCCTTGTCGATGCGCTCGAACGTCTCGCGCATCACCTCTTTCAGCGTGCGGACGCTACTCGACTCCCGCGTCCGCGCGATGTCGTAGACGGCCTGCTCGGCCGAGTCGATGAACTGCTGCGCGTCGCCGTAGCCCGCGTACCCCTGCGCGGTGAGCCGCTGGCAGGTGAGCACGAGCTGGCGAACACGCCACTTTTCGTGAATCGTGGCGCCGTAGGAGCCGACGTTGGCGACCGCGGGAGCCGCGTTGAGGACCTCGGTCAGGTAGGCGACCCCACCGACCTGGGCCAGCCGGTCGCGATCCCGGAGCCAGGTCGCCACTTGGACGACGTCGACCGGTTTGCCTTCGGAGCTCAGCTCGACGCAGGCCTCGAAGATGCGCCTGTGCGCCTCCGAGTAGAAATGCTCGGCCTTGAGGAACTCGTTCACCTTGTCGAGGGCGAGCGGGTCGAGCATGACGGCCGACAGAACCGCCGCCTCCACCGCGAGATCGTGCGGCGGAACGCGCTCGCTGAAGGCGACCGAATCCTGCGTTTGCCCTCCGATCACTCGCAACTTTTCCACAGTTCGCACCCCAAAATGACCGGCGCCCCGGACCGAACGGATCGGCCGAGGCGCGCATCACACGACGAAGATAGGGGACGGGACCGCTCCAGTCGAGCCCGACGCGGAATGTCTGGCGGGCGGTCCTACGCGCGCGCGGCAACCTCCACCTTGAGCGTAGCGGCCACGTCGGAGACCAGTTTCACGGCGACCTCGTACGACCCGACGTTCTTGATCGGTTCGGCGAGCTGAATGCGCTTTCGATCGATCGTGACGCCGAGCGCCTTGACGGCTGCCTCGATGTCTTTCGCAGTAACCGAGCCGAAGAGACGGCCGTCTTCGCCGGCCTTCTGGGTGATCTTCACGCGAAGCGCGCCCAGCTTGTCGGCGACCTCACGACCTTCCTTCTTTGCCTTCTCGGCCTTCGCGAGCGCGACGACCTTGTCGTGCTCGACGCGACGGACTGCCGCAGTCGTCGCCGGAACGGCGAGCTGACGCGGCAGGAGGTAATTTCGCGCGAAGCCCGGGCGAACCCGAACGAGGTCTCCGCTCTTGCCGACTTTTTCGACGTCGTGCTGGAGAACGACCTGGATGTTGGCGGGCATGGCTATCTCTTTTCCGCTCTAGCTCGCGTGGGTGACGGTGAAGGGCAAGAGCGCGATGTTGCGCGCTCGTTTGACGGCCAGCTGCACCTTGCGCTGGTGGCGCGCGCAGTTGCCGCTGATGCGGCGGGGGACGATCTTCCCTCGCTCGGTGATGAAGTACTTGAGCGCCTGAGGGTCCTTGTAGTCGATGACCAGCGCCTTGTCGGTGCAGTACCGGCACACGCGCTTCTTTCCGGTCCGCCGCCGGCCGACATCGGCGTTCAGATCCGGGGCTCGCCCGATGTCCCTGTCGTCGTCCATCATTGCCATGGCTCAGACCTCCTCCCCGCCACCCGCACTCGGGGGCTTCACACCAGCATCTTCGCCTTCCTCCGGCACGACCGCCTCGAACTCTTCTTCGGGCACACGAGGCGCCCGGGGCGCGTCGGGTCCGAGATCGACCAAGCCCAATTGTTTCTCGCGCGACTCTTCCTTCTCTTCTTCCGGCGGCGGCTCCAGCTTGCCCAGCTTGGTCTCCTCCGGATCGATTTGAAGCGCCTCGAGATCCACGTCCTCGGCCGTCTGGACGGTCATGTACTTCACGACTGCGTCTTGCAGCTTCAGGTTGCGCTCGACCTCGGCGACGAGCCCTCCCGACCCCACGTACCGCAAGTACACGTAAACGCCGCGGCGATGCTTCTTCAGAGGATAGGCCAGCCTGCGCCGGCCCCACGTCTCGACCTTCACGAGCTTGCCGCGCTCGCGTTCGACCGCGTCGCTGACGCGCGCTTGAACGCGTTCGGCGGAGTCGGCGTCGATGTCGGCGCGCAGAATGTAGATTGTCTCGTACTCTCTGGATCGGATGCGGGTCGGCGCGCGTTCGGCCGCCTGCGGCGTGGTGACGTTCAATGTCGTTCTCCTGGACTCGTCTTTCGACGCGGGCCCGCGGGACGATGTGCCCGCGAGCGAGGGGCAGCGCTCATAGCACGGCTTTGGCAAGCCTCCAAACTCGCCCTCAGTTCTTGGTGCGGGTGTTGACGAGATTCATGGCGGCCGCCGGGCCGATCTCGGCGACGCGGCGAATGGCGTCCGCGGCTCGGGCGACGACCTCGGAGAGTTCGGCCTTTTCGACCCCGTCGAAGTTCGAGAGAACCCAATCGGCGCCCTCCCCGCGGAAGCCGGCCGGGGGCTTGCCGATTCCGACACGGACGCGCAAGAAGTCCGGCGTTCCGAGCGACTGGATGATGCTTCGAATGCCGTTGTTGCCGGCGTGACCGCCGCCCATCTTCAGCCGGACGTCGCGCCAGGGTAGGTCGAGCTCGTCGTGTGCGACGACGATCTGCTCGGGGGGCACCTTGAAGAAAGCCGCCGCGGGCTGAACGCTGGTTCCGGACAGGTTCATGTACGTCTGCGGCTTCAGGAGGACCACTTCGTGACCCTCGAGCGAACCGCGTGTCCAAAGGCCGGAGAACTTTTGCTTGAAGTCCGGCCACCCGTGTAGGCGCCTGACTTCGTCGGCGACCAAGAAGCCGACGTTGTGACGATTGTTCTCGTGCTCGCGCCCAGGATTGCCGAGGCCGACGACCAGAAACACGACTTATTTCTTTTTCTTGTCGTCCTTCGCCGGCGCCGCCTTGGCCGCTGCATCGGCACCGCCCGCCGCAGCCGCGCCGGCCGCCGGAGCCACCGACGCCCCCGCCGGCGCCGCGCCTGCAGCGCCCGGCGTAGCGGCTTCTTCGACTTCCTTTTCCGGCGCGACGACCGCGACGAGCGTTAGCTCGGCGGGCAGCAGGACGGAAACTCCCTCGGGCAGCTTGAGGTCTTGGGTGGCGACGTGCTGGCCGAGCTCGAGGTGCGTGACGTCGGCCTCGATTTTGACCGGAATGCGATCGGGCAAGCACCGAACCGGAATCGTTCGGAGGACGATCCGGAGCACGCCACCCTTGGTCACGCCCACCGGCTTGCCCGTCGAAAAGAGCGGGACTTCGACGTCCACCGGCTTGTCGAGCTTCACCTCGATGAAGTCGACGTGCTCCAGCGCCCTCTTGACCGGATGGACGCTGAAATCGCGAATCATCGCCAAAAGCTTCTTCCCGTCGAGCTCGAGCTCGATCACGGTGTTCTGCCCGCGTTCGCTCTTGAGAATGACCGCGACTTCCTTCGGAGCGACCGCGATTGGGGTCGACGGCAGGCCTTTGCCGTACGCGATGGCCGGGACGAAACCGGTGCGGCGGAGGCGCCTCGCCTCCCCTTTTCCTGCGGGAGCGCGCGATTGGGCCTTCAGTGTGGGCATCTCGACAGCAGCCATGACGTCGTCCTCCATCCCCTGTCGGCTCGGCGCGTTGCGGCCGAGCGTGCGGGGTTCGATGCGGGGGGGCGCTCTCCTAGCAGATGCCCGCGGGCAATGCCAACGACAGGAGCTCTTCAGCAGGAGCTCACGCGAAGAGGGAGCTCACGCTATCGGAGCTGTGGATTCGCTTGATCGCTTCGCCGAGCAGGCGGGCGATCGAAAGTTGCTTGATCTTCGGGCAGCTCTTGGCCGAGTCCGAAAGAGGAATCGAATCGGTGACGATGACTTCGGCCAGCGGCGACTCGGCGATGCGCTGCACGGCAGGCCCGGAAAGCACGCCGTGGGTGGCGCACGCCACGATCTTCTTGGCGCCCTTGTCGGAGAGGGCGCGCGCGGCGCCGCAGAGCGTGCCGGCCGTATCGATGATGTCGTCGATGATGATGCAGTCTTTCCCTTTGACCTCGCCGATGAGATTGACGACGTCACTCACGTTGGCGCGCTCGCGCCGCTTGTCGATGATCGCCAGCGACGCATCGAGCCGCTTCGAATAGGCGCGCGTGCGCTCCACCCCGCCCGCGTCGGGCGAGACGAACACCGCGGACGAATCGAAGTGTTTTCGCAGGTAATCCTCGAGGAAGACCGGCAGCGCGTACAGATGATCGAAGGGAATGTTGAAAAACCCCTGAATCTGCCCGGCGTGGAGGTCGACCGAAACCACTCGATTCACGCCTGCGACCTGGATGAGATCGGCGACGAGCTTGCTCGTGATGGGCGTCCGGGGGGCCACTTTGCGGTCTTGACGCCCGTAGCCGTAGTACGGGATGACCGCCGTGATGGATCCGGCGGAGGCGCGACGGAGAGCGTCGGTCATGATGAGGAGCTCCATCACGCTGTCGTTCGTGGGGCTGCTCGTCGACTGGATGATGAAGGCGTCCACACCGCGGACGTTCTCACCGATTTCGACGAAGCTCTCTCCGTCGCTGAAACGCGTGACCCTGCATTTGCCGAGCGGGGTCTCCAGATACTGGCCAATCGTGGCGGCCAGGTGGGGGTTGGCGTTGCCGGAGAAAAGGCACACCTTCTTGAACACGCGCTGACCTCCTCCAGGCGCCAGGCCGTGGGTACGGCAACGGCGCGCTCCGCTCGTAGCCGGCTCGTCACACGCTGTCAACGTCAACGCAGCATTGCTGCGCAGTCGGACGTGGGCCCTCGCTTGCCCTGAGAGACGCACGCCCGGAAGCTTCGGGCGGCGTTCTTCGCGTCGCCTTTCTGCTGGTAGGCGGCCCCGAGGATGAGCCACGCTTCCGCGTCCGTCGAGTCGAGCGCGACGGACCTCTCCCCAGCCGCGATGGCGGCCGGCATGTTCCCGCGTTCAAGCGCTGCGCGGGATTTCGCCTTTTCCTTCCCCGCGGTCACTTTGGGATCGGCGGGCGGCTCGGCCGCCGCGGCAACCTCCCGCGCGGGAATTGCTGCCGCGCGTGACGCCTCTACGGAGTGCGCCGGCGTTCCGGCGACAGGAGGCGCTGTGGCTGCCCCCGGTGCGCCGAGCTCTTGGGTTGCGGCGGCCACGGGCGCTTGCACCACGGCCGAGGCCACGGGAGGCGTCGCCTCCGCCACGGCTGGGGCGCTTCCCGCCTTCGCGGGAGCATCAGCTGGAGCGGAATTCGCCGGCAATGCGGGGGACGGAACCGACTCCGTGACCGCCGCTCCGTTCAGGGCGGCCGCTGTCGCTGCCGCTTGCGCCTCGAACGACGCCCGTTGTGGCCGGGTCGATTCGTGGCCCCCGGCGAACGAACTCTTGACGAGCGCGGCGATGCAAAGTGCGGACGCGAGTCCGACCGCAGCGGTCACGTATTTGGCCAGATGCGCGCGCCGTCGCGCGGCCGCCGGTGTCCGCTTCAGCGCGGCGAGCGGGTCGCGCGCGTCCACCTCGAACGAGGCTTCGTTCGACTCGGCGCCGCCGGAAAAAAACCCCGCGTCCAGGTCGACGGGCGGAACACTCGCGTCGTCGTCGCGACCTACTCTCGGCGGCTCGTCCGATCGTTCGAAATCCTCGGCTCTGTCGGGTGCCGGCGACAAGTCGAACTCCGGCGCTTCGGGCCGCAGTGAAAGGATGCGCGGGGGGGACGTCGTTTCGACCATCTCGCCCCCTCCAAGAAGCGACGTCGTCTCGCTGGCTCCGCTCTCGGGCTGCTCGTGGTTGGCCAATCCATTTTGCGTCGAAGACACGTTCCCAACCGGCAGTTTCGGCCTGTTCAATCGCCCCTTCGTGGTCATCGTTTCACATGTCTCCGTTCCAACAGGGTGTTTCGCGTGCTGCCGATTCAGAAAATGACCGCACGAGTGGCAGAGTCACACTTCGGTAGAGCAAAGTACGTGCGTGAGGCAGCGAGCAAGGATTGCGGCGGCGTGGTGCCGCGTCAATGGCGGCGCGAAAGCCACCGATCATCGACGCAAGCGCGGCCGCGACGCCCAACCCCAGCGTAAGAACGATGACACACGGACGCCTCGTGTCGACTTGCTGCACCGCGCAGAGACGCTCTTGAGGCACCCTTGACGAGCGTCGCCCCGTCGGGTCGAAAGAAGCGCATGGCAGGCACAGTGCGCCAAATCGCGTTACGTCAGCGTGCCACGGCCGAACGGCTCCTACGAGGGCATCCCTGGGTGTGGCGCGAGGCCATTGAAGACGGGCTCGCAGGAGCGGAGGCCGGTGAAGAAGTGCAAGTCGTCGCGGGCGCGACCGCCGTTGGACGCGGCTACGCCGACCCCGCGTCGCCAATCGCAGTGCGCCTGTGGACGCGCGGACGCGACCCCGTCGATCGCGGCCTCTGGCGCGCGCGGGCTGCCCGGGCGTGCACCTTGCGGGCGATGCTCTTCGCGCACACGCGCACCGACGCGTTCCGAGTCGTCCACGGCGAGGGGGATCGCATGCCGGGACTGGTGGTGGATCGCTACGGCCCGGTCGCGGTCGTGCGAACGGACGGCGACGCCGCCCGCGCGCACGTCGAGAATCTCGCAGAAGCGATCTGGCCGGCGCTCACCTCGTGGGGCGTTTCGACGCTCGTCCACAGGATCGGGTCCAAGGGGGAGGTGCCGACGCTCGCCGTGCTCCGCGGCGAACCCCCGCCAGGGACCGTTCGCGTCGAAGAACACGGAGTCCCCTTCGTGGTCGACCTCGCGAAGGGACAGAAGACGGGAGCATTCCTGGATCAGCGGGACAACCGGCGACTCGTCGGCGAGCTCGCCCGCGGCCGGCGGGTGCTCAATCTGTTCTCGTACGCGGGCGGCTTCTCTCTCCACGCGGCGCTCGGCGGAGCGACGCGCGTCGTCAGCGTCGACGTCGCCGCCGCGGCCCACGCGACCGCGCAGGCGAGCTTTCGGGCGGCGGCCGTCGACCCCGCGGGACACGCGTTCGTGACGGCCGACGTCGGTGCCTTCCTCGACGGCGCGAGAGCGCGCGGGGAGACGTGGGATCTCATCGTGAGCGACCCGCCGAGCTTCGCGCCGAGCGACAAAGCGGTCGCTCGAGCACTTTCGGCCTATCGGTCGCTGCATCGTGCCTGCGCCGCGGTGCTGGCGCCCGAAGGCATTCTTTGTGCGTCGTCGTGCTCCAGCCACGTCGACGCACCTTCGTTTCTGGGGACCCTCGACGACGCAGCACTCGACGGACGTGCGCTGTCGGTGCTGGAGCTGCGAGGTGCGGGCGCAGATCACCCGACGCTCGCCGGGTTCCCGGAGGGGCGTTATCTGAAATTCGTGGTGCTCGGGTAGCCCGTTATCCCCGTTCGAGCTCGTAGAAGACCTTGTCGCCACCTTTGATGTGATAGAGCCCGCAGCCGACGGCCTCGAAGTGCCGCCCGAGCATGCGCCGGTAGAACGCCGCCGGTCGCGCGTGGACGGTCAAGTCCGTGCGCGCGCGGTCGCAGACTTCGCGGAGGTCACGGTCCGTGATCGCCTCGAGAAAGAGAAAGCCGCGGCACATGGCGGCGATGTTGGCGATGGCGCTGCTGCACGCTTCGTCGTCCAGATAGGGAAGGACGCCCTGGCACACGACCAGATCGAATTTCGTTCGCGCGCGCCAGCGGGAAATGTCGCGATGCTCGTGACCGTACTTGGCACACGCGTATTCGCTGACGTCGATCGAGCGATAGGCGGCACCGGGCATATGGACTCGAAACCAGTCGCCCCAGAGACCGGTGCCCGCGCCCACGTCGAGGACGCGTTCGACGCTGCCGCCGAACCAGTTGACGAAGCCGGTCACGCCGCGAGCCAGCTCGGCGATTTGCTCGCTCCCGTAGACGCGTGAGCGTCGCGACTCGTAGTAGCGCCGGAAGTACGACGCGTCGAAAGAGCGGTCGGTCATTCTCGAGTGCGGCGTTGTACCATGGCGACTGCCGTGGGTCGTCCGCTATGGGGAGACCACCAGGGTCGCGGGGGGCGCCACGGGAGGAAAGAAACGGGGGCCCCCGGCCGGAAAGGTCTCGATCACCTCTTCAGGTATTCCGTGAAGACGTAGTCGCGCTGCTTCACGGCCGTGTGGCACGTGTATCCGCACTTGGCGTCGTTGTTCTGCGGCGGATGGTCCGCTTCGTTGCCGGGTCTGAACGTATCGGACGCGGTGTCATACTCGAATGCGGCATATCCCCATCCGCCGCTGTCGGCGAACCGCTTGGCATCCTTCACCATGAAATCGACGTCATGGAGCGTACTGGGCACCAGCGGCTGACCGGGGGTCGCCGGGTTCCTCTTCGGACTCCAGTGGATCTTTGCCATCTTTGCGCCGTCGGGGAAAGGCTTTCCGTTACCGGGAAAGCCTGCCTTGTACGCGTCGATCATCGTGGGGTTCCCGAGGATCACGGCGAGAAGCCCCCCGTTGCTGACGGAAATGACCTGCCAGCCTTCGTATCCCCGGAACTCGGAGAAGGCGAGCCCGTTCGGCACTTTGAGGCTGTACCTGTCCTCGGCGGAAACGGCGGCCCCGGCCGCCAAGACGGCGAGCGCCAATGGAATAGCCACACCGATCTGCTTGCGTTTGCGTTTCATCGGCCTGCTCCTTTCTCAAGCCAATGAACCGAGCCCACCCATATCGTCGTCCTGTTCATTGACCTTTTGCGTTGCGTTGTTCACGACCAGTCAAGCGTCTTCCCTATTCAAAGAAAAGGCGCGTGGCCAGCGCTAAATCGCCATTGTGCAGGGGCAACCGTCGTCCCGGCGACCTGGACCGAGTGTTCGCAGCGAGCTACCGCTCGAAGTATGGAATGGGTATGTACCTGGCCGTCCGTTGCCGAGGTCGCGGCCGCTTGGCAGGCCGCCCGCGTGCGGTGAGAAAGTAACGCCGCCATGCCGGAGCTACCCGACGTCGAGATGGCCCGGCGGGACCTGAAGCGCTGGCTGGTCGGCACGGTGGTGACCGCGGCTTTCACAGAGGATGCCCGCCTGTCCCGCCCCGCATCACCTCGGGCGTTCGCTCCCGCGCTCGTCGGCCGGACCTTCGAGCGCGTCGAGCGACGAGGGAAGTGGCTGCGCCTTGACCTCGACGACGGCGGCAAGGTCTTCTCGCATCTGGGGATGACCGGCGGCTGGGTGCGTGTCGCCCTCGGCGCGCCCGTCGTGCGCTTCGAGCGCGCCCGGATTGACGTCGTCCGCCGCCAAGCGCGCGCCGGACGCAAGGCCGAGCGCGATCGCGCCCTGAGCGTGCGGTACGTGGATGCACGTCGCTTCGGCCGGCTACTCGCCGCCCGCGAAGACATCGCGGACTGGACCGCGCTCGGCCCGGACCCCTTTGCGGACGGCATCGACATGGGCCGCTTCTCCCAGGCGCTCGCGAAGGGGCGACGCGCGGTGAAGGAGATCGTCATGGACCAGCGCGTATTTGCCGGCGTCGGCAACATCTTGGCGACCGAGGGTTTGTGGCTCGCGCGCGTCGATCCGCGGTCTCCTGGCAACGCGCTGCGCCTTCCCGCCGACGCGCGCGCGATCGCCCGAGGCCTCCAGCGCGCGATCGCGCGCGAACTCGCGGGCCTCGAACGGTGCAGGGACGGCGGCGCCTCGTCGTTCTTCGTCTACGGCCGCGCGGGGCAGGCCTGCCCTCGGTGCGCAGCGCGCTTGTCCAGCGTCGTCCTGGGCGGACGCACCACCGTGTTCTGCCGGAAGTGTCAGGTGCGGTCATGACCCTGTTCCGATGGCCGCTCGTGAGAATTTTTGGCCCAAGAGCCGAGCGATTGCCGGCGCTTGCACGCGACGGTTCCTGATTCCACGTGCAGGACGATAGTTCAACGATTACAAGCACGAGGAGGCGCCCCTCCGAAGCACCGTTCGCCCCCGTAGCTCAGTGGATAGAGCAAGGCTTTCCTAAAGCCGAGGTCGCAAGTTCGACTCTTGCCGGGGGCGCCAATCGTTGGCTGCTCGCATTCGACGCCTGAAGACGACGACTGGGTGAAGTGCGGAGGCCAGCGGCGACGTCCCTCGAGAAACCAATACGACTAAGGTTGATCGTTGACGAGACCTCAAACTTTCAGATGGGGCAGGTTTGCGCGTCGGTTGGGCGTGGCGCTGGGAGTTGCATACGTGTGCTCAGCACTTCTGCTGGTTGCGGGCGAAGAGGTCATGGCCCGTTGGCACGACCGAGATGCCGTGATGAACGGTTCAGGGGCTGATGTTTGGCTGCGCACAGACGACGGTGTGCGCTACTACGCTCGAGATCCGGCTTTGCCAACATTGCTTTATTTTCACGGCGGAGCGGGAAACCTCGCGAGCCGCAGCGATCGGCTCGAACTTTTCGCAACCCTGGGCGCCAACTTGTTCGCGATTGACTATCGCGGCTACGGTCCAAGCGAGGGGACAGCTTCGGAGCATGGTCTTGAGCTCGACGCCGCCGCTGCCTACGCCTGGCTGCGCGAGCATACGGAGGCCGCTAAAATCGTACCATTCGGAGAGTCGGTCGGCGGCGGACCCGCGACATGGTTGGCGATCTCGCGTCCGGTGGGCGGGCTTATCCTGCTCTCCGCCTCCACCAGCACCCCGGAACTCTTTGGTCGCTACATGCCATGGTTGCCGACGCAACTGCTGGTACGCATGCACTTCGACAATCTGCACAGGATCAATCAAGTGACCGTTCCAAAGTTGTTCATCCACTCACGTTCGGACGGGGTCGTACCCTTCGACATGGCGGAAGCGTTGTGGTCGGCCTCGTCAGAGCCGAAGCGACATCTCTGGCTCGACGGTGTCGGCCACAACGAGACGTTCTACAAGTCGCGAAAGGAAGCCAGTCTGGCGATACGCGAATTTTTGTCTTCGCTCGGCAATCGCAATGCGGATCTCGAGAACCGCCGGTGAGCGAAGGCGTTTGTCGAAGGCGGCGGCAACTTGGTCACCGTGGCGCCGAAACAGGAGCCGCGGGTACCGCCGGCGCGGCCCGCTCGGGCACGAGGCGGTGGATTCGGCTCATCATGACGACCGTCACGAGCGAAGTTCCGACGATGATGTACCCGATTTTATCGAAGTGAAGAAGAACGCCGCCGGGTCCCTCGACGACCACGAGTCCGGCGATCGCCGAGGCGAACCCCCCCGAGATCTGCTGCACCGAAGAGCTGACCGACATGAACGAGCCCCGCGTGTCCGGCGAGGGGATCGCCGAGAGCAGGGCTTGCGATGGGACCATCCGGGAAAAGATGCCGACGAACAGCACCGCGTTGATTGCGATCAGCAGCGGCAGCGGGGTCCTGCCGAGGTGCGTGTAGATGAGGACCATGAGGATGGTCACGGACGTTCCGAACACGAACGTTCGGAACTTGCCGAATCGATCGGCCGCGCGGCCCACGAGCAGCCCGGTGAAGATCGTAAAGCCCCCGGTGACCAGATAGAGGAGGGGCAGCTTCTCGATGCCGATGCCCAGATTGTGAACCGTGTAAGCGCTACCGAACGGCATCAGCATGAAGCCGCCCGTGCTGAGAAGCGCCGTGGTCGCAAACGCCTGGAGGTAGCGCCCCTTGGTGACCGTGGCCCTCAAGTGGCCCATCGGTCCGATTCGGCTGCCTTTCAGGTGCAAGTGAGCGTCGATCGGTCGGAGCCAGATCACGATGACGACGCCGACCACCGAGCTGACGGCGACGATCATGATGAAAGGCGCGTGCCAGCCCCATAGATTCGAGAAGAAGAGGCCGGCCGGAATGCCGAGCACCTGGCTCGCGGCGAAGGCCGTCTGGACGAACCCCATCACCCGACCGCGCATCTCGAACGGGAACAAGTCGGTGGTGATGGCGAAGACGATCGAGCCGATGACGCCGCCGAAGACCCCGGTGACCATGCGCGCGGCGAGAAGCACTTGGTAGCTCGTGGCCATACCGCAAAGCAGCGTTCCCAGTACGAAGCCGCAGTAGAAGAAGAGCAAGAACTTCTTGCGGTCGAAGCGATCGGCGAAGCCAGCGGCGAGAAACCCCGAGATGCCCGCGCTGAACGCGTAGACCGAGACGACGAGCCCGAACTCGGAGGGGGTGATGCCGAGCGCCGGCATGAGGACGGCGCCCAGTGGCGACAGCGTCATGAAATCGAGGATGACGGTGAACTGCAAGAAGGCCAGGAGAGCGACGACGAACTTCTGGTAGCGGCTCACGGGGCGCCCGTTTCGGTTTGCGGACCCAAGAGGTCGATATGAAGGTAAGCGCCGCATTGCGGGCAATACCCGGTTTTATCCGTCGCTTCGATCCTTGTCTTGCATCGAGGGCACTTGGCCCATCTCGCCCCTTCCCGTTCGTCGCCGTCGGCCGTGGACATGAGCGCGACTTCGAGCGGAGTGCGACGTTCGTCGTCGACCGCCAGCGGAGCGTTCGGGTCGCCACCACGCTCGCGGATCCATTTCGTCAGATCCCCGAGCGTGGGCTTGGTGGAAGCGATGCGCAGGTCCGGACGTCGCTTCAACGCTCCCATTCGGATCAACGCTTCGACCGCCGATGAGACGAGCTCGATGCGTTCTTTCGAGACGGCCGCGATTTCGCCCACGTGAACGAAGCGCCCATGAACGATGCGGAGAACGTCGGCGTAGCTGGCCATAGGGGCGCTGAAGATAGTGCCGCGGAGCGGAGCGCGCCCGTCCGTCGCATCGCCGGCCGTGTCCAGCGACGGCCGCGGGCGACCATCAGGGCCCAAACCGATGGCGCGGACCCTTCGCACTTGAGCACCGACCAGCCCAGGCGCCTCATTGAAGCGCGGCGATGAGCTCCTCGAGCTGGTCCAGCGTCGCGCGCATGCCGCCCTCCATGCCCGACTCGATGGCGCCGTCGAGCACCTGCTTGGACGGATAGAGCTCGTGGGAGACGACCTGCGTCTTGCCCTCTTGCTCGTCGAACGCCACCGTGATGAGCCCTTCCCCGGCGGCACGCATCGGCTCGAATATCTGCGTGAACGCGAGGCGCGTGTGCGGCGCGACCTCCGTGTACGTGCCCGAAAAGGCCATCGAACGAGCCTCGTCGTGCCCGAAGACGAAGCGGTAGCTCCCGCCGACGCGGAGGTCGACGTCGCACGAGAACAGGGTGACGCCGAGGGACTTGGGCGCCCACCAGCGCTTGAGCAGCTCGGGCTTCGTCCACGCGTCGAAGACAATCCGTGCCGGCCCGTTGAAAGTGCGTGTGATGACGAGCTCGCGATCGGAGCGGCGCTCGACGACGGTGCGGTTCACGGGGGCGGTCTCATTTTCTCTTCTTGCTGCGTTCATTGTGTTTCTCCGTTTCTTTGAGCTCTAGGACGAGCTCGTCCAGTGCCTCGAATCGCGCGTCCCACACTCTTCGGTAGCGTTCCAGCCAGTCGTGAAGTTGGCGAAGGGGCTTCGCCCGAAGCTCGTAGAGCCGCTGCTGGGCGTGCGGCTGCGCATCCACGAGCCCGGCTTCTTTCAATACTCGCAGATGCTTCGAGACCTGCGGCTGGTTGAGCCGAAGTCGCTCACCGATTTCGTTCACGGCCCGAGGGCCGGAGCGCAGCAGCTCCACGATGCGAAAGCGGTTGGGTTCGGAGAGGGCCGCGAAGGTCTCGATCACGGCCTATATATGCCTTCGCAGGCATATGCTTGTCAAGACATGTATCCGGCGGCAGGGCGCTTCAGCGTTCTTGCAGGGCGCTGTACCAGATTGCGTCGGCGGCAACGCCTATCACCTTCGTGCGCGGCGAAGCGCACGTCATCGGCGGAACCCATACGCGCGTTCGACCCTGCACACGCGGAGTTCGTACGCTCCGTACCAGCGCTCGCGTCCAAGACGCTGAGCGGCCGCGTGCTCCGCCACGGCCTTCCACGCTCGGATGGCCTCCATGGTCGCCCAATACGAGACTGTGATGCCGACCCCGTCAGGCCCGCGTGCGCTTTCGATGCCGAGATACCCGGGCTGCTTCGACGCAAGCGCCTCCATCGCATCGGCCATCGCCGCATAGCCAGCGGGATCCTCGGTCGTGCGCTCCGAGGTGAAGACGACCGCGTAATAGGGGGGCTCGGGCGTCGCGGCCAATTTCGAACGCTCCATGACCGGCCGAACTCTACGTGTGGAACGCGCACTCCGCACCCGGTTCAATCCTTGGACGATCGGGAATTCCGCACGAAGAGAAGGCGCGGCTGCGACGGCCGTCGTGGACGTGGACGACGGCTGTTGTCCACGTTCGGGCTCGCCTTCGATGGCGCGCGGACGTCACCCCCTCACTGCACGACGTACGACAGGGGATCGCACCAATCCCCCACCCCACTTCGCGTGACCGGTCGCATCCGAAACGAGTACGTCCTCGCCGGCGTCAGCCCCGTCACCGTCGTCTTGGCCTGCAGCGTCCTCGGCTGGTCGACCCAGGCCTCGCCCGCGTTTTGGCGCAGCTGCCACTCGTAGCTCGCGACCTTCGCCACCGCCTTGGCGACGAGACGGACCGAGCCTGACAGGTTTCCCGGAAGGACCGCGAGCGCCGGCTTCGGTTTCGTGCTTCGCGCCGCGACGCCCATCCGGGCCTCCTCGATGATCGACTGCGCAAACTCGGGGTTTTCGTCGGCGACACCTTGCACGTATGCCTTCAGCCGCGTGAGCAGCTTGACCAGCGCGGAAACGGCTTCGTCGCGCGCTTCCTTCAGCCCGCGCGTGCGTGCGAGCGCCGCCGTCTCGGTGTCCGAGAGCTTGTCGATCGCCGCTTGGACGGTGGCCAAGGGCGGTACCGGCGCGGAAAACCAGCGGTTGCCGGTCATGCCCTCGACGATGGCCTGGGCGCGCAGAATCAGCTCGGGGATTTTGGTGGGCCGCTTCAGGGCGACCGGGACCCGTTTCATGTTGTTCCGCGCGCGGTGATCCCGCATGGGACTCGAGCGCACTCCGTCGCGCACCCCGCGCAAGACACGACGCCGGACGACCCGGTGCCAGGGTGTCGCCCGGTGTCCGGTGACGCACCCGAAGCAGGAACTCCTCGCATTTCTGGAGGAAAAAGACGTTGCACGGATGCGGCGCAAAGATTGCTGGTGTCGTCTTGGTCATCCGGGTGGCCCACAACCTGGTGCACGGAGCTGGCGAATGACATCTGGTCCACCGAGCGATCCGCATCCGCCGAGCGATTCATCGCCGCCCAGCGAACCCCCGCCATCGACCGATCCGCCACCGCCCACCGATCCTTCTCTGCCGAACCCGCCGCCCACGACGCCGGAACTACCGGGTCCCATCCCGGCCGGCCAAGCGCTGCTTCACGTCACGGGAGCGCTGATGGACGTCTACACGGCCATGTCGCGATTGGAGGCGGTCGTCGCCGCGATCGCCAGGGCGCTCGACGAGAGCGCGGGGAAGGGACCGACTGCGCCGTGATGCGCCCGCTCGATTCGGTCCCCTTCCCGCTCCGGTCAGTACTTTTGAGAGTACTGGTACATCGTGACCCCGCCGCGGCTAATCGCGATGGAGAAGGTTCCCCACTGCTGAACCCCGTTGACCGTGCGCGTCGCCCACTGCGAGGCGTGCGTGGCGTCGGCCAAGAGCAGGTTCGCGTTGATGACGAACGGGTTGGCCTGCGTCCCGAGGAGATTGCTGTTCGGGTCGAATTGCGAGCCGGGCTCCGCGTACGGAACCGGGTCGATGATCATCGAAGAACGGCAGGTGGCCGACGGATTGTTCCAGCAGTTGGTCGGATTGAAGCTCTCGAACGCCCAGTTCTGGGGCGTTCCGTTGATCGAGACGAGAAGGTACGGGTTGGAGCCGGTCCGGCCCATGTACGGCGTAAACGATTCGTTTGCGTTGTCGATCGTTTGGCCTTCGGCGGTGCCGCCCGTGACGCCGGTGTAAGCCGAGGGAGCGCTTCGCCAGTCGCTCACGGGCGGGAACGAGATCGGCAGATACTTCGACGTATCGCTAACCGACTCCGACAACGTCACGGCCGTCGACGTGCACCACGAACCGCTCGTAAGGGTCACATAGTGACTGTTGTTCGAGCTGGTGGAGTCCGAGAGGTGGACCGTCGAGCTCTGGCCGGTCTTGAATTGCGCGAGCGCCGGAATCGAGAAGATCGACGGATAGTATTTGCCGTTGGTGAACTTCTGGGCGAAGAACAAGCCATTCGCGAGGTAGGACCCCACGGTGGCGTCGGTCTGACCAAGGGCCAGAATCGCCTGCATTTTGGCGTTCACGTGGGCGTACAGGGGATCGCTCGTGTCGAACTGGATGCCCGGGCCGAGGCACTCCCACGAATTGCAAGTGGTGCCGGGCAAGTACGTATACCGCTGCGGCGCCAGGATCGACCGAGCGGCGAGCAGGTTTCCGTCGGCCTGCGCCTGCTGCGCCGCGGCGACCATCAGGTTGAACGCGATCGTCGCGGCAGCGAGCTCCTGTCCACTCGTCGAGTCGCTCGGACAGGAGGTGACGGCCTCCGACGAACGCGCCAGTTCTTCGGAGGTCATCACGTCGGTCGCGCAGGCGCTTACGGACGCGAGACAGAGGGCGGCGGGTATGGCAATGAATGCACGCTGAGACATGGCAGTTCCTTTTGCGGGGGGCGGCAGCGCGACTAGCGCCATGCGTTTGACACATCGCAAGGTGCGCGCCAGCGGGAGCGAAGACTCGGTTCGAGGCCAAAACGTCGGCGGATCACGAAGGGATGACGCGATGCAGAAGACCGAGCCCCCGCCGCGTCCTTGATTGCCAACTTTTGCGTCCACCGAGTCCACTCTTTGTGGCCGCCGGCGCATCATGCTGTGGCGGGAGAGACCACGCCGGGCTCGGAGCGGCGGGTCGGCGCGGCGGCGACGCATCGTCACCCGCCGTCTCACGGGAGGCTCCGTGCGCCCGTGTGCGCCACACGACGGCCGGCCAAAGAGGCTCCGTGCGCCCGTGTGCGCCGGACGACAACGAGCCTACGACGAGGGGTCACTCTTGCGAGACGAAGAGTTGCTCGACTTCGGCCGGGCTCAGGGCACGATTGTAGATCCGGAAGTTGTCGATCTGACCGTTGAAGTAGGGATCCGCGGGGAACTGCGACCGGCCGAGCCAGTTCTGCATGGTGACACCCAGACGCGCGGGTGTGAGCGTAATCGTCGTGACTTGCTGGATCTGGACGCCGGAGACGTAAAGAGTCCCTGTCGAGCCCTGCAACGTAATCGCGACGTCTTGCCACACGCCGGTCGGCAGCGCGTTGGTCTCGTAGACATCCTGCTCCGCATTGGCCGTGTTGATCGAGATCCCGAAACCGCGACCGGCGCTGCTGGGCGTAAAGTACATATACTGGTTGATGCCCGACCCGAAGTCGAACAAGCGATCGAAGCGCTGCGACACATTCACACGGACCCACGCGGTAATGGAAAAATCGGTCAACGTGCTGACGATTCCGGCGGGGAGCTCGACATACTGGCCTTTTCCGTTCATCGTCGCGGCGTTGCCGGTAAGGCCGGAACTGAACGTGGCCCCCACCATCGTCGCCGCATGGCAGTTTCCCGAGACGTCGTTCGCCGTCGTTCCGATTGCCTCGTCGAATCGGTAGTCCGCGACGAGGCCGACCGCCAAACCACCCCCGTCGGTTGCCACGTCTCGGGTTGGGACACAGGCGCCGTTTGCGTCGCTGTCTGAGTCGGCGACGGCGCCCGCGTCGCGCAGCGGCGTTCCTTCGGGCCCGGTCGACGGAGAGGGGCTCCCATCCGCGACTGCGCTTCCCCCCTCCGCCTGCCCCGAGGCAGGCGCGCCTTGCTCTTGGCCGAGCCCGCCGAGGTCACCCGGTCCGGCGGATGGAGCCGATACCCCGGTTTCGACGCCATTTTGCCGCGCGCCATCGAAGGTGTCCCCGCCCACGCTCCCTTCGGCCTGCGGCCCTTGGACGACCGGAGCGTCTTCGTAGCCCCCATCCGGGCCGAGCGTCGAGTCGACGAATGACGCGTCCGCCGTTCCGTCCGACACCCCCAAAGAAGATCCGCCTTGGTCCAGTCGGTCGGGGTCGTAGATCAGCGAACAATGAAGAAGGGATCCGGAACAAACGATTGCAGCGCAGCCGAACCAACGAGTCGCCGACGGCATCGAGAACACTCCAGCAAATGCCGTAGCACCAAACGACGGGCAGGCCCGTCGAGTTCTTCGTGTATTTGCTCTTCATGGGATAGGCGCCGCGCGGCAATCGCGGAATACCCGGTCGACATCGACACTCGGAACGGCTGTCTCTGGATTTTTCGTCAACGGGCACTGCGCAACAGGAGGCGCCGGCGGCTCGGGCAGCGCCTCCGCCACCGCAGACATTTACCGCACGCATCGAACCCAATAGGCACCGGAAGGCGCGCTGCAGCTCGAAGCTCCGGTACGGAAGTCGACGTACCAGGCGCCGGCGGCCGGGGTGGTGCACGGCGTGGAGGTCCAGAAGTAGCCGGCCGGCGTAGCGGGAAACGCGACCGGATCGATCGCGGGAGGAGCTGTGGCCGAGAAGTCCTCAATCGTCACCAGCTCCTTCATCGTCGGCAGCCGCCACCCCGCGGCTCCGTTCAGAGTGAGGCCCGAGCAATAGGTCGCGGCGGCGGTTTGTGCGAGCATGACCGGCGCGATCGTTTGCTGCCAAGTTCGAGTCGTCTTCGAGTCGTAGACAGTCCCGGTAGAGACGGTATATCGGGTCCCGTGCGCGGCCGCGCGTGCGGCCACGATCGGGACCATCGCGATGGCGGGGATCGCGGCGCGAAGAAGCCAGATGGACCATCGTTTCATCGGATTCTCTCGGAATGGGCCGGACAAGCCGGCACGTTCAGCGAACGCATCGAACTTGTGCGTCGAAGTTGCTGCCCAGAATGGCGGTATATCCGCCGCCAAAAAATACGTCCCAGCCGTTTCCGGCCGGCGGCTGCGCGAACGGCGTGGAGGACCAAAAGGCCTGTGGGGGCGTATTCGGGAAGTAGGTCTTGTCGATTGTGGGAGGCGCCACGCCCGGGTCGACGATGGACACGAGCTCGACGACCGTCGGCAGTCGCCAATCCGTAAAGCCCCCGAGGCTGAGCCGGGCACAATAGGCCCTGGCATCCGCCTGAACGTAGATCGTCTCCGGGACCGCTTGCTGCCAGACGAGGCCCGTGACGTTGTCCGTGACTGTGCCGTCGCCGTTGTCCGCATAGCTCTCCGGGGTCGGAGCCCCGGCCGCGACGTCGACCGGAGCGTTGGGCATCGGCCATTCGGCCCAACCCGGATCGACGCACGCCGCCATTGGATACCGCTCGCAGACCAGACCCGCGGCACAGGGCGACGGGGTGGCCGTGCACCCGGTAGTCCCCACGGAACACGACAGAATCTCGGTGCTGCTCTCCGCGAGGCACGAGGGTCCCCCGTCGCATCCGTCCGTACAGCAATCGCCATAGGCCGAATCCGGGCAGACGGACGAGGACGAGCCGCTTCCGCAGTCGTTGCCGCACGCCATCGCGCCGGCCTCCGGCTCCGGCGCGGCGTTCGCATCGGCCGCGGCTACGGGGACGTTCGGCTGCGCATCTCCCGCGACGTCGGTTTGCGCGTCTCCCGCCAGGGTGGCGTCTGCGTTGGCGGATGGAACATCGCCGGCCGCAGCGTCTCCGTTTTCACCCGAGTCGTCGCCTCGAGGGGGCTCTCCGTCGCCGTTCGCGTCGAGGGCTTGGGCCGAGCCGAGTCCTTGTCCTTCGTCGGAAGCATCGGTGCCAAACGTCCCATCAGCCTCCCCGTCTGCGGTACCGGCGCGTTCCTCCGGCCCCAACCCCTCGGGGCTCGGGCGACATGCGGCCAGCGCCGCGACGAGGAGAACGTCCGTCACCCGCCGCATGGGTGGGGTCCTGCGCTGACGTAGCCGTTTCGCAGGTCGCTTTGCACCACGCTTACCCCCCGCAGCTCGAGTGAGCGGCCCGGCGCAAGGGAGTCGCCCTTGCAACACCCAGCTATACGCTCCCGGGGGCGAACCGTAAACTTTGGTGCGCTCGCAAATCGCTCGGCTGATTACGCCGCCAGCAAGACCGCGATCAAGCTCTGACTCGACCTCTCGACCATCGCCTGAATCCTCTGTTCGAGCGCGATCGACTCGGGCGAAGGCGGGCGGCGCAAGCCGTAGCCATCGGCGGAAAACTTCTGGAGGATCGTCGCGACGACGTTGCGAAACCGCAAGAACTCCGCTCCGACGGCCTGGTCGGGGCGGCGCACGGAGGCCTCCTGGAGCCGGCCCGAGTCGGGTCCCTCCGCGTCGATGACGCGAAGCACGCCGGCGATCGTGTCCGCTTCGTCGGCGATGACCCCCAGAAGGGCGGCCTCGAGCTCGGGGGGGAGCTTTTTGCCCGCAATCGTGACGGCTTCGACGAGATAGCGGTGGAGCAGAAGATGAATGTAGGAAGTCTCGAGCGGCGGCGGCGCGGCGTCGACGCCTTGGAGGACCGAGAGAAGCCAGTCGACGAGGAACCGTCCGGCCGGTCCGAGCTCCGGCCAACACAATTCTTTGATCTTTCGTCCGAGATACTGCGCCCGCTCCAGCGCATCGCGCTTGTTGGTCATCGCGGGCGCGACTCCATACGGCGAACCGAATCGGCTCGCGAGCTCCGCCATTCGCCGCTCGGTCTGAAGGCAGACCACCGCTTGGTGGACGTAGACGTGGAACGCGGCAACGGCGCGGAACGCGTCCCAGTAGTTTACCGGATGGGCTCCTCCGACATTCCAGATGGCCGAGACCCGGGCGACGTTCTCGGTGGTTTCGGGCGTGAGGTCCTCCGTCAGGAGGGAGTGGGTGTGGCGAAAATCGTAGAGCTTCTGGTGCAACGATTCATGGAGCAGGTGCTCGGCTACCCACCACGGGTTCTGGAGCATCTTGCGGTTGATGAAGATCGTGCCGCTTATCCGAAATTCCGAGCACGACCCCTTCCGGCTCCAGGTACCGGCGTGAGGAACGAGGACGACCAGGTGGGTATGACCGAGCACGCTGTGCGACGTGAGCGGCATGAGCAGGCGGAGCAAGGTCGCCCCTTTGGCGAGCAGGGCCAGGTCGTCGGGCTTCGGCGTCATCAGCGGCTGACCGCCGAAGTTCTCGTGAACGATCTTGCGGAAGGCGCGGCCGAACACGTCGTCCGAGTGGGCTTCGCTCCACACCCAGCCGTAGCCGGGCGCCGCTCCGATGCGACGGACATTGCCTCCGCCGGCCTCGAGGGGTCCCCCCGCGCTGCCTTCCTTCAAAAGGCGGATCGTCTCGCGAAAGATCTCCTCGTGCTCCGGCTGCGGCGCGTCGTGACGCTGGGCTTGGTGAATCGTGTTGCGGACGACCGGATCGCCGATCACCCGATAGCGAACGTCGTCGGTCGCGTCGTCGAGAGCGCGCGCGAGCTCGCCCGCGACAGGGATAGTCGCGGCGAGTCGTCCGAGGCGCTGCTTGTACCGGACATGCAGATGTTCGTGGAGATACTCGCTGTCGCCGAACGGCCGATGTCGAGCCAAGAGCTCGTCGACCATGTCGAGCGGGTGCGGCGGCGCTTGGCCCGCCGGCCGCGGCGCGCTCGTGACTCCCGAACTTCGTTTCGCGCTCGATTGTTTTCGTCGACTGGCTGAGCCCATCTACGGCTGGCGTAAGCGTACCCGCGACGGCGCGGGCGGCGCCAAGACTTAAACCGCCTCGGCGAAGAGCCCCCTTTCCAGTGCAAACGGAAGGGCGAGACGCTCCGGGTGCGGTACGTTTGCGTGGCGAATGGAACCCAGCGAACCAGGCACGGGCGACGCTGGCGGAGCGAGCGCCGGCGCAAGCGAGACGACCACCCACAAGACGGTGTGCAACCGCGATTGTCCGGACGCATGCGGGATCGTGGCGAGCGTGCGCGACGGACGCGTCGTCAAGCTCGCGGGCGACCCGGAGCATCCGGTCACGCGCGGCTTTTTGTGCTGGCGAACGAATCACTTCTTGAACCTGCAATACGGCCCCGACCGCGTGCTTGCGCCCATGCGCCGGGGGGCCGATGGGCGTCATCACCCGATTTCATGGAACGACGCGCTCGATGAGATCGCCCATCGTCTCCTTTCGATTCGAAACGAGTCCGGACCGGGTGCCATTTTTCATTATCGGAGCGGCGGCTCGCTCGGCCTGTCGAAGCCGCTCGTCGACTGGTTCTTCGAGTGCTTCGGGCCGGTGACGATCAAACGGGGCGACATTTGCTCCGGCGCGGGCGAGGCAGCTCAGGAGGCCGATTTCGGAGAGTGCGATAGCCACGACTTGTTCGACCTTCTCAATTCGAGGCACATCCTCTTGTGGGGCAAGAACGTCCACGTCTCGAGCCCGCACACCATCCCCGTCTTGCGCGATGCGCGTGCCCGCGGCGCCGGGCTCGTCCTCATCGATCCCGTTCGCCACAAGGGGGCCGACTTCTGCGACGTGTTCTGGCAGCCGCGCCCCGGGGAGGACTGCGCGCTGGCGATGGCGACCGCGCGCCTGCTCTTCGAACGCGGATCGGTCCGTCCGCGAGCCGCCGCGATGTGCGACCACCTCGACGAATTCCGAGAGCTCGCCCACGCGCAGAGCGTTGCGCGCTGGTGCGAACAGGCCGACGTTCCCCGGCGAGCGGCCGAGGATCTCGCCTCACGGCTCGCGGACGGCCCGACCGCCATTTTGGTGGGGTGGGGGATGGCGCGTCGCGCGAACGGAGCCGCCATCGTCCGTACGCTGGACGCTCTGTCGGCCATCAGCGGCAATCTCGGGATACCGGGCGGCGGGGCGGCGTACTACTACCGGCGCCGGCGCGCGGTCGACCACTCGTTCGTGCGCGGAAAGGCCGCGGCGCCGCGGACCATCTGCGAGCCGCTTTTCGGCCGCGAAGGCCTCGACGCCCGCGACCCGCCCATTCGCGCCGTGTGGGTCACGGCGGGAAATCCGGTCGTCATGTTGCCCGACGCGGAGCTCGTCCGTCAGGCGCTTTCGTCTCGCGAGTTCGTCGTGGTCGTCGACCCGTTTTTCACCGACACCGCGCGCCTCGCGGACATCGTCCTTCCGACGACGACGCTCCTCGAAGCGGACGATTTGATTGGCGCCTACGGGCATCCCTACGTCGGCGCGGCGAGGCCCGTCGTGCCACGTCCCACCGGCGTCCTCGACGACCTGGAGATCGTTCAGGCGCTCGCCGTGCGCGTGGGATTGGCCGCCGAGCTGGCCGGCTCGGCACGAGCGTGGCAAGAGCGCCTCATCGCGCCCGCCGCTCGAGCCGCCGGAGTCGAATTGCGCGGCCTCGAAGAGGCGCCGATGCGAAATCCGCTCGCACCGCGCGTCCTCTTCGCCGACGGGAAGGTCCCGACGGCCACCGGGCGGGTCAACCTCGTGACCGAGCTCCCCCGAGCGGCGCGGACGTCACCCGCCTACCCGCTCCTGCTCCTCTCGGTCTCGTCGGATCGTTCGCAGTCGTCCCAGTGGTCGCGCGCGAGCGACGGCCCGGCGGGCGGCGCGCCCGTGTGCACGGTCCATCCGTCGGCCGCGACGGCGGCGGGGGTCGGCGACGGAGAAGTCGCTCGGCTGGAGTCCGAAATCGGAGCGATCGACGTGCGGATTCGCACGGATCCCGATCAACGCGACGACGTGGCCATCGTCCCGAAGGGCGGGCATTTGTCCAAGGGACATGCTGCCAACGCGCTCATTCGTGCGGCCGTCACCGACATGGGCGAAGGCGGGGCGCTCTACGACCAGCCCGTCCGACTCGTCGCGCGCGCCGGGTAAGCGGGGTCACCCTACCGCGGCGGCCCCGTCGAGGACCGCCCGAACCTTCCGAATGAGCGTTTCGCCGTTGAACGGCTTTCTCAGGAAATCGTGGCCGAGCACGTCGAGGCGCTCGATGGCGTCGTCCGCGTAGC
>CAZVPE010000007.1:0-5460 GCA_964628155.1 uncultured Polyangiaceae bacterium
CCCAGAGAACCTCACCCCCGGCCCCTCTCCGCAAGCGGAGAGGGGTGTCTTCGGGCCTCGCGATAACGGAGCTGCTCCCCCTCTCCGCAAGCGGAGAGGGGGCCGGGGGGTGAGGTTTAATAGCTGGACCAGCCGGTTCACAACACGATGTGACGAATGCTTAGGCCCCGCGGGGGGCAATGGAACCGGGCCTTACGTGAGAAGACTGTCGACGTTGCCGGTGTACTGGTCGCCGACGCTCATGACCGACGTTTGCCCCATCGCGTGAAGGATCGTCGTCAAGAGCTGGTTGTTCGCCGCGTTATTGAGCTCTACGGCTCGGCCGGTCTTGAAGAACCCGCCGCAACTGCCGATCATGAGCCACGGCACGTTCTTGTCGTAGTGCGTATTGCCCTCTTGCATGTCGTTCGCAATGAGCACACACGTGTTGTCGAGCGTCGTGCCCGAGCCCTCGGCGGAGCTGTCGAGTGGTGTGAGCAAGTTCGTCGCATACTGCTGGTGGAACCAGGTATCGATCGTCGTCTTGTCGGCCGCGGCGCCCGCGCCCAAGTGGGCGATGGCGTGGTAGTTCGACTGCGACACACTCAGCCACGGGAAGGTGAGACCGTTGCCGCCACCGTCGTCGATGAGCTCGATCGTGACCGCACGAGAGACCCCGCACGTGACCGCCGCCGCAGCGATCTTCAGCTGTTGGGCCACGAGGTTGGGGTAATCGGCGGCGGACTGGGTGGCGCTCCCGGAGCCGAGCGTCGGCGCCGAGCAACCCACCGTCATCACCGGTTGTCCGCTGAGGGACTGTTCAATGCTGCGAATGGAGTCGAGATGGGACTGGATCTTGACCTTGTCGTCCGTTCCGACCACGCCCTGGAAGGCCGTGAGCTGCGTGGTCACGAGGTCGAGAACGCTCTTCTTCCGCGCCTGGACGTTGCTAACCTGCGCGGGCGTCAGGTTCGCCCCCGCGAAGAGCTGACTGAACACCTTCGACGGGCTCGTGTTCGGCGTGTTCGCGACGCCACCCGCCTTGAAGCTCAAGTGCGAGTTGCTCGTGTGACAACCGAGGTTGAGCTGCGCGTTCGCAAGGTTCGGAGTCGCCTGCGCGATGAGCGTGTCGATCGACGCGCTCGTGCCCCGCTGCGTGCCGGTCAGGATGCACGGGTAGCCGGAGTGGCCGCCGTATTGGTTCGTGTTGAAGACGTTCTGGATGCAGATGTTGTGCGGGATCAGCATCTTGGTCCGGAACGCGGTTAGCGGCGCCAGAATGGGCAGCAATGTCCCCGTCGTCAGGTCCGTGCTCCCGGTCTGATACCAGCTCTTCTGGTAGACGCCGTTCGTACAGACCACGCAGATGAACCGCGTCGGAAAGCCGTTCGCGCCCATCGTGCCGCTCGCCGCGCCGCCAGCTCCAGCATCCGCCCCGAACGCTTCGTTGTTGAGGATCGGAAGGAGCAAGCCACCGACGCCAAGCGTCTTCAGAAGTGCACGTCGCGAGTATTTTTCCTTCATGGCAACATTTCTCCAGCGGCGGGGGTCCGGTAACGGAACGTGCGAGAGGTTGCGACCCCTGCGAGTAGATCACGCACATTGAAGTTGGCAGTTTCGAAGGCGCTGTACGCGGCGCCGATCGAAGCCGCGTCGGCGGCGGTGTCAGGACGGCCGACCGCATATCGGACCCACTGCGTCGCGAAGCACGAACGCGCTTCCTTGCTCGTAGAGAGAAGGGAGGCGAGCTGGACACCGTTGTTCACGGTCTGCATCGTGCCGTCGAGGGGCACTGTGGCGACCGCGTTGACCATCCCACCGTTGTCGGTCGTCCGGTACGCGCCGATACCGTCGTAGTTCTCGAAGGCGAACCCGAACCCGTCCATCGGGGCGTGGCAACTCATGGCGCACGCATTGGATCCGTGGACGTCGAGCACCGAGCGCATGGTTTGCCCCGGCATCGGCGCGGCCGGGGTCGGCACTTGGACGTTCTGTGGCAACGTCAGGGCGTTGCACAGGACCTGCATATAAACCGCGTGACCGCGGTAGATGCCGTTGGAGTCGTTCGAAGCTCCGTTGAGCGTCAAGAAGGCCGGCATCGTCAAGAAGCCCGACCGGTTCGCGTCGAGGGTGACCGGCTGCATGGCGGTGCCGGTGATGCCCGTCAACCCGTAGATCGCAGCGAGATCCTTGTTGGCGACGCTGCTCTTGCTGGTGAAGAGGTCCGAAAAGAGACCCGACCCCGTCAGGATGGTGTTCGAAAAGAACGTCCGGAACTCGGTATCCATGGCCGTTTGGACGGTGGGCGTGAAGCTGGGGTACGTCGTCGGGTCCTTGGAGACGCTCGGCAGGTTCGTCATCTGCAAGAGCTGCTCGAAGAAGTTCTGGACTGCGGAGGCCGCGCCGCTCGTCCCGAGGAGGCGCTTCGCCTGGGCGGCGACCTGGTCGGTGGTCGAGAGCTGGCCCGCCGCAGCCGCGGCCAGAAGCGTCTGGTCCGGCATCGTCGACGTCAGGAAGTACGAGAGACGGCTCGCCAGGGCGTAGGGGTCGAGCTGAACGACCTTGGGGTTCGTGGTGTCGTACACCGTCTTCGACGGCCCCTCTTCCCAGTGATAGAGAAACCCGGGCGACTGCAGCATCTCTTCGACGAGAAGTCCGATGGCTCCGTTGAAGTCGAGGCTGAGCGTGGAGCGGCCCGTCTGGTAAAGAGCCTGAAGGCCGCTTGTCTCGGTCGCCGTCAGAGGCCGGCGGTAGGCCTTGAGCCCGAACGTGTTCAGGAAGGTCGTCAGGCACATCGACTCACTCGCCGTGTTGCCGGCGGTGGGCGTGCAGGTGAGGATGTTGCCGATCTTCGCGACGGCGTTCGTCGCGAGGGTCGTGGCGATCGACGCGTAGGCGTTCGCGTCGGTCGACCCGACCGTGTCGGGAATCGGGAAGGGGAACGTGTCGAAGGGGCCGATCGGCGATTCCGCCGGTACGTCGGCCGTCGTCTGCGACGTGTCTCCGAGCAGATCGCGTACCGTGTTCAGGTACTCGAGCTGAGAAAGGTGCCGAAGGACCATCGTCCCCGCCAGCGTGGGGTCGGCCGGCGTACCCATCGGCGTCGTCGTCGCCGCACCGGTCCCAGGGGCGACGACCGGAGTAGCCCCGTTCCCGGAGGTCCCGGAGCCGCCCGCCCCGTTCGCGCCGCCGCCAGTTCCTACGGTGCCAGCGGTTCCGCCTCCGCCGCCGCCGCCCGCGCCCCCGCCGGGGGAGCTGCCGCCCGGATCGCTGGAGGAGCCTGGCCCGCCGGAACCGATGGTTCCTGTGCAAGCGGCCGCCACGAGCGCGCAGATCGCAAAGCCTGTGGGATAAAGGGTTTTAGCTCTTCTCATGTTTCACCCTGAGACAGTTGCTTCACCGGGTGAAAATGGCTCACCCGGTCCAGTTACGCTACTGATTGTGTTTACACGGGAAAATGGTGCCCAGGCTGTCGAAAACTGGGGGCGACAGCCTCTCGCCGTGGAGCAGCAGGTATCGGGGTGGGTACGCGAGAGGTCGACCCGACGCGCGGGCCAGAGGCCAGAGGATCGAGAGAAGGCCGCTTTGTGTTGGAGCACGAAGGCGAACCTTGCCATAAGGTAGCTTCATGCGAGCGGCCAGCACGATCGGTCGTGCCGCCCTGGTGCTGCCGTGTGCGGTCGCCTCGTGTACGGCCTCGGCCGAGCGCGTCGGGGGTGACGGCGGAGCGGATTCGGCTTTGTCCGACGCGTCGGAGGCGAGCGACTCGCCTGGGGCATGCCAAGCGTGCGGCGGCGACACGACGTGCTGCGACGGTGCCTGCGTCGACCTTCGAAACGACTCCGCGCACTGCGGGTCCTGTTCGAACGCCTGCAACGCCGCGATGGAGGTCTGCGCCGCCGGCCGGTGCGGCGCCGTGGACTGGGCCCTCTGGCCGATGCCCAACGGCAAAGACGACGTGAGCGGCGGCGCGCCGAACCCGAACGCGTACGTCGACAACCTCGACGGCACCGTCGCCGATCAGGTGACGCACCTCGTGTGGCAGCAGCGCGTTCCGACGACAGGGGGCGCCAGCGAGGATGGGTACCTCACGTGGCCCGTAGCCAACGACTATTGCGCCACCCTTTCCTTGGCCGGACACGACGACTGGCGCTTGCCATCACAGATCGAGCTCGTTTCTCTCCTCGATTACAGCAACTTGGGCACGGGTCAGCCGCCGATCGCCAGCGCCTATTTCCCCGATACGCCGGCCGACGCGTTCTGGTCCTCGACCAAGTCCGCGGCCTCGCAGACGTCCGCGTGGACCGTGTACATGGACGTGGGCTTTACCTACGCATACGATCTCAGCACGGTCGCAAAGGTTCGATGCGTCCGTTGAAGCTCTCCGTGGCGGTCGTCGCGAGCGTCGCCGCCACGAGCCCGGTGCTCGCCGACGCCCCACCCGGTCGCTACACGGCATCGGGGGGAACGGTCGTCGACAGCGCCACCGGCCTTGCGTGGCAGCAGACGATCGCGACCACCGGCGGCGACGACGGCTCCGGGCGGTCGACGTGGGCCAACGCAAAGAGCTACTGCGCGGGCCTGCGCGGCGGCTACCGGCTCCCCACGGCAAAGGAGCTTCTCACGATCGTCGATTTCTCGAAAGCGAACCCCTCGATCGACACATCGGCCAACGCGTTCCCCAACACGCCGTCCGATCCGTTCTGGAGCGCGACACCGCTCCGCGGGTCGCCGCCCGCGAGCGCCTGGTTTATCAGCTTCGACAACGGCTACGCCGGCAATGTCGACATGATGCAGCCGAACCGCGTGCGGTGCGTGCGCTGATGGGCCGCGAAGAACCCGCGCGGAACGAAGCACCGCGAGGACTCTTCGACCTTACTTGAGGAGCAAGACTTCGCTCGGTCCCAGCCTGACGGTTCCCGTGAAGCTCCTGCCGGTCAAGAGATCCACCCTCGTGTCGGCAATGGCCACGTCTCGCGGGACCGAGTCGTGATTCAGCAAATAGAGAACCTCGTCGCCGCCGGGGGAGACGCGCACCGTGACTTCGACCCCGTCGGGGGGCGGCGCGTCGCCGGGCAGCGGCGAACCGACCCCGCGATCGGCGCAGATCGCGCGCAGGAGCTGGCGCCATGCGCGTGCCTCGAGCCGCGTGGCGACGTAGTAGCCTTTGCCCTCGCCGTAAGGATTGACCGTGACGGCGGGTTGCCCCGCATAGAATTGACGGGTGTAGCGCGCGAGGGGCCGCGCTCCGTCCAGCCAGACGCGATCGCACAAGAGCGACGCCGGGTGCTCGATGCCGGCGCCGAGCTCTCCGAACGCGACTTCGAAGCGTACGCCTTGCGCGGCGCCTTCCGGGAGCGCGTCGAGCTCTTCGACCACGATTCCAAGCACGTCGCGGAGGGGGCCGGGCGGACCGCCGTCGTGGATCCGGTCGGTCTCGTCGACGACGGCGCTGAAGAACGTCGCCACGAACGCGGCCCC
>CAZVPE010000007.1:5560-59626 GCA_964628155.1 uncultured Polyangiaceae bacterium
CCGATTGTTTGGGTCCCGAGCGCGGCGAGCTCCGCACCGAGCGCGGCGACTTCGCGAAAGACGCGGGCGTCGGGGCGGCCGTGATGCTCGACCACGGCGCCGTGCAGTTTTTCGATCCCTCCTCGCGACTTGCGCCACTGGAAATACATGACGGAGTCGGCGCCGTGCGCAATCGCCTGGTACGACTGGAGCCGGAGGTGGCCCGGCGGCTTCGGGCGGTTGTAGGGCGCCCAGTTCTGGTGAGACGGCGACTGCTCCATCAGGAGAAATGGCTCGCCGTCTCGCAGCCCGCGCATCAGCGCGTGAGAAAAGGCGACTTCGGCAAAGGGGGTATCGCTCCTCGGATAGCTGTCCCAGGAGACGACGTCCATCGCCTTTGCCCATTTTCGGTAGTTCAGAGCTTGAAAGGCGCCCATGAGGTTGGTGGTCACCGGAACGTCGGGCGAGAGGTCGCGCAGAATCGACGCTTCGTGCTCGAAGCAAGCGAGGTAGCTCGAGGATTGGAAGCGCCGCCAATCGATCTTGAGCATCTGGATACTTCCCTCCCCGTGCGAGAAGGGAGGGTCTATCTGACTGAAGCTCTGGTAGGTGTGCCCCCAGAACGCCGTGGACCACGCGGCGTTGAGCCCGTCGAGGCTCCCGTAACGGCGCTCCAAGTACGCACGGAAGCCCGTCGCGCACCGCTCGCAATAACAGTAATTCGGCCAGTTCCCTCCGTATTCGTTGTTCACGTGCCAAAGACGGAGCCGCGGACTATTTCCGTATCGCACGGCCATCTCGCGAACGAGAGCGCCGCCGAGGCGGCGATAGCTCGGCGAGTTCGGGCAGAACGCGTGGCGATTGCCGTGCGGGCGCTTGCGCCCCTGCTCGTCGACCGTCAAGACGTCCGGATATTGCTGATCGACCCACGCCGGCGTCGACGCCGTCGCGGTCGCGAGACAGAGATCCACTCCGGCGCGAGAGAGCCGGTCGACGATTCGGTCGAGCCACGCGAACGTGAAAACGCCTTCCGCGGGATTGAGTTTGACCCAACTGAAGACGGGCAGCGTCGCGATGTTCCAGTTCGCGAGCGGCATGAGGCGCACGTCTTCTTCCTGAACGGCTTCGGGCCACTGATCGGGATTGTAGTCGCCTCCGTACGGGATCCGGGTGAGGCGGAGCGGGCGCGCGCGGTGTCGGGCAGTCATCGAAGTCGGCGATGGTACACGAGGCGCGCGGACGTGCGGCGGCGAGCCGCGCCCAACCTTCCGGATCTTCGCGCTCTTTCTGGTAGTCTCCGCCGACCACGAGCCCCGGCGGGCCGCGAGAGGGACCTCACGATGAGAACGAGATTGCAAAGCGATCTGTGCAGCCTGCGGCGGCTCGCGTCGCCCTTCTTCACCGCCGCTGCGGCGCTGGGGTGCGGCGGGCCGCAGAACGTCCCGCCCTCGCCGCCCCCACCGGCCGCAGCGACGGCGGCGCCGCCCCCCGCGGCGAGCCCGGCCTCTCCCCTGACGAGGACGCGCCTCGCGGAGCTCCTCCAAGCGGCGCCGGTCGCTCCCAGTGCGCACAACTTGATCAAGAATGCGACGTTCGAGGGCGGCAAGAGCCTCCCTTGGATGGCCTCCTTCAGCAAACCAGGGGAAGGCGAGACGCTGACCGCCGGAGGCGCGTACTGCCTCGCCATCACGAACGCCGGCGCGAACGCCTGGGACGCCCAGGTTCGTCACCGCGAGATGACCATCGAAAAGGGGCACACGTATTCCATCCGATTCAAGATCGGGTCGACGGAGCCGACGACGGTTCTCGCGAAGATTGGAATGTCCGGACCGCCCTACAAGGCGTACTGGCAGCAGCAGATGGAGCTCGGCGCGGAACCGAAGGTGGTGACCTCGGAGTTTACGATGACCGAGGCCGACGACGCCACCGCGGAGCTCGCGTTTCACGCGGGCGGACACAACGCGTCCAAACACTCCCCGTTCGACGTCTGCATCGACGACGTGGTGGTCGAGGATCCAAGGTTCACGCCGAAGCCCGAAGTGCCGCGCCCGCCGATCCCCAACGTTCTCGTCAACCAAGTTGGGTACTTGCCGGGGGTCGGAAAAATCGGAATCGTCAAGACCGACGCGTCGACCCCGTCGAAGTGGGAGCTTCTCGACAAGTCGGGCAAGGTCGTCGCCTCGGGTGACACCTTGGTCCACGGACCGGACCCGTCGTCTGGAGATCGCGTGCAGGTCGCCGACTTCTCCGCGTACGCCAAGCCTGGCCCCGGGTACACCCTGCGCACCGGCAGCGACGCCAGCCATCCGTTCGAAATCGCGCCGAACGTGTACACCAAACTCAAATACGATTCGCTCCACTTCTTTTACCACATGCGGAGCGGCATCCCGATCGTGATGCCGTACGCCGGGGACCCGAAGTGGACGCACCCCGCCGGGCATCCCGGCGACAAGAGCGTCCCGTGTGCGCCCGAGGCCCATTGCGACTATTCGCTCGATGTGAGCGGCGGATGGTACGACGCCGGCGATCACGGCAAATACGTCGTCAACGGGGGCATCTCGGCCTGGACGCTGATGAATCAGTACGAGCGAACGAAGTATTTCGGCAGTTCGCTCGGAGACTTCGGCGACGGCAAACTGAACATCCCGGAAAACCACAACGGCGCGCCCGATCTGCTCGACGAAGTCCGCTATGAGCTCGACTTTTTGATGAAGATGCAAGTCCCCGAGGGCAAGCCGCTCGCCGGGATGGCGCACCACAAGATGCACGACAAAGAGTGGACGGGGCTCGCGACGCGCCCGGATCAGGATCCGATCGCGCGCTTCTTGCGGCCGGTCAGCACGGCGGCCACACTGAATCTCGCGGCGACGGCCGCCCAGTGCGCTCGGATCTGGAAGACGATCGACGGGGCGTTCGCCGCGCGGTGCCTCAAGGCGGCCGAGCGGGCATGGGCGGCCGCGGTCGCCAATCCAGCCGTCTATGCCGCGGACGCCGATTCGGTGGGCGGTGGCGCGTACGGCGACGGCGACGTATCCGACGAGTTCTACTGGGCGGCGGCGGAGCTCTACGTCACGACGAAGAAGGACGTCTACAAAGATTCTTTCATAAAATCGCCGCTTCGAAACGAGATCCCGGCCGGCCCGGGCGCGAGCGCGATGGGGTGGCCTCAGGTGGCGGCGCTCGGCACCATGTCGATCGCCGTCGTCCCCAATGGGCTACCCGCGAGCGACGTGGGCGCGGCGCGCGCGGCGATCGTGAAGGCGGCCGAGGGGTATCTCGCCATCGACCGAGGCCAGGGTTATCGCGTCGGCTACGAGCCGAATGCATCCGGGTATCCTTGGGGGTCGAACTCGTCGGTGCTGAACAACGCGATTGCCATGGCGCTCGCGTACGACTTCACGAAAAATTCGAGGTTTCTCGACGGCGTCGAGGACGCCATCGCTTACATCCTCGGTCGCAACCCCCTCGATCAATCGTACGTGACCGGTTACGGCTTTCGTCCGCTCGAGAATCCGCACCATCGATTCTGGGCGCATCAGGCGAACAGCGCGTTTCCGAGCCCGCCCCCCGGCGTGCTCTCGGGTGGACCCAACTCCGGTTTGCAGGACCCCTACGTCAAGGCGGCCGGGCTGGCCGGCTGCGCGCCGATGAAATGCTTCGCCGACAACATCGAGGCCTGGTCGGCGAACGAAGAAGCCATCAACTGGAACGCCCCGCTCGCCTGGGTCGCGGCCTTCTTGGACGAGCATCCGAAGAGCGCCGCGTCCCCGGCGCAACCGGCCCTCGCGCAAGCTGCGGCGCACGTTAAAGAGAATGGCGCGGCGAGGAAAGATGACCGAGGCCCCCCGAGCGCCGGGGACGTGACGCGCCTACCCGCATCGTCGGACCGGAGCCAGCCGTGACCCCACTCGAGACATTGGCGGCTTGGATCGAAGAAGCGCGAAGTCGCGGCATGTCGGAGCCGGAGGCGATGGCTCTCGCGACGGCGACGCCCGCGGGGGTGCCTTCGGTGCGGATCGTTCTGTGCCGGGGAATCGACGCTCGAGGCCTGCGGTTCTTCACGAACTACGAAAGTCGAAAAGGGATCGAGCTCGGCCGGAATCCCCAGGCCGCCGTGACCTTTCACTGGCCCGTGATCGGGCGACAAGGCCGCGCGGACGGGACCGTCGAGCGGCTTTCGCCGGCCGAGTCCGACGCCTATTTCCAGAGTCGGCCACGCGGGCACCGATTGTCGGCTTGGGCGTCCGCCCAGAGTCGACCGCTTGCGAGCCAGGACGAGCTACGCCGGCGCATGGCTGAACTCACGGCGCAGTATGTGGGGAAAGAAGTCCCTCGCCCGCCGCACTGGGGCGGATTTCTCCTCCGCCCGACCGCGATCGAGCTCTGGACGCAAGGGGCGGATCGGATTCACGACCGGGTGCTTTACGAGCTGCGAGAGGGCGTTTGGGAGGCGAATCGGCTGTCGCCGTGAGCGCTGGGCCGCGCGCGGGTGTCGCGTGCGTACACGCTCGAGCCGGCAAGGTACGCCGGTTGCTTGAGGACGCCCGATGCACATCATTGCGATGTTGATCATCGGGCTCGTCGCGGGAGCTCTGGCGAAACTCATCATGCCCGGCAACGATCGCGGCGGTATCTTCGTGACGATGCTGCTCGGCGTGGGCGGTTCGTTCATCGCGGGATTCGTGGGACGAGCGTTGGGCATGTACCGCACACCGGGGAGCGGGCCGGGGCTCATCGCCTCCATCGTCGGCGCCGTGATCCTGCTCGCCATCTATCGATTGGCGATCGGGCGCGGACTCGGCCGACACGATCCCCGCATCGACCGGCGCAGCGTGGCGTAGGCGGCGTTCCCCACGTTGGAACACGCACCGCCACAGCGTGGCGAGAGCGGTCGCCCGCGTCCGAAACGAATTCCTCGCCTCGGGCTGGGCTGATCTATGCTCGGTCTCGACCATGGCCGAAGAACGCCGCAGCGCCCCTCGCGCGCGCATCTCCGGTGCGCGCGTCACCTACGAGAGCGCGAACGGAGATCACACCGAAACGGATGCGCTGAACCTGGCACGGGGAGGGCTGTTCGTCCGCACCGAAAGGCCGCTGGCTGTCGGCAAAAGGCTCGCCTTGGAAATCCAGGTGGCCGGGGAGCTCGTACCCTGGTCGGCGCTGGGCCGAGTCGTCTGGATTCGAGAGCACGACGACGGCGATCGACGCCCCGCCGGGATGGGCGTGAAGCTCATCGACGTGGAAGACTCGGTCGCCGCCACGATCGAACGACTCGTCGCGGGACGCGCGCACATCGACGGGGGGATCGACTCTCCGCCCCAGCCTGCACTGGTGGCGCCCATCGTCTCGGTCGGAGCGGCCCGCGAACGGACGATTCACGGACTGGGCGCGTCGAGCTTTCCGGTTGCGGAGCGACCCATCCCGAGAGAGGCCGCCGCGCCGCCGAGCATGACGCCCGAGCCCGAGGAGGCGCGAGAGCCGAGCGTCGTGGTCGACCTCGTCTCCAGAAGCACTCCGACGGGGCCGACCGAAGCAAACGGGCGCCGGAGCAAAGAGACCCTGCGTCCAGCCGCTCCTTACCTCGAGGCGGCGATGTCCTCGACCGCGCCGCCGACGGCCAAGCGTGGGAACGGTCGCGGCTGGATGTTCGTACTGCTCTTGCTGGTCGCGACAGGCGCGGCGGCATATCTGCTTCTCGATGGCGGTATCGACCGGGTGCGAACCTCCGAGCCCGCCGCTGCTCCACCGCCCTCTCCGGCCGCCGCGCCTCCGGCGCCGGCCTCGACGCTGACCGCGTCCGCCTCCGGGTCGGCCGCGCCCGCGACGGCCCCGACGGCGAGCGCGAATACGATCGGCGCGAACGCGAACGCGAGCGCGAGCGCGACGGCCACGACTGCAGCGACGTCCACTGCAACCGCGCCGCCGTCCGCGCCGAGCGGGCTGCGAAAGCCGCTCGTCGCGCCGACGCCGCACGCCGTGGGTTCCAAGAGGCCCGTGGACGAGGGCAACCCCTACTGACGAGCGGGCGCCGAAGCTCGCCACGAGAAGGCGCGTTGCCTCTCTATCTCCCGGTTTTTTGCGTCGAGGTCCCCGTGCGGTGAATCGGGGGCGGCTTGCGCACGTTCCCGGCGCCGACGGGCGGCGGCGGCGAGCGATGCACGGCCGTCGCCTGGGGAGGAGCGCCGGCGCCGGACGTCGCGTGCGGCGCGCTCGCCAACGCTCCGTTCGCCGCGGCGTCGGTGGCGGCGGCGGCCTCCCTGCCGGCGTCGAAGGGCTTGTCGGAGGGCACGGAAGACTCGGCGGCGGCGACGACCGGCGACTGAGGTGCCGAGGCCTCCGGCGTCGGGGCCGCTCCGCGAGCGCGAAGCCACGCACCTGCAGCGCCGCCGCCGCCGAGAAGGAGAGCGGCCAGGGCGAGCCAGATGGGACGGCGACTTGGAGCCCGGATTGACTCGGCAAGAGGCTCGGGCTCGTTTGCTTTGGGCGCTGGGGGCAGCGGCGCAGTGTCGAGCGTGGACGACGACTGCTCGAAGTCCGACGCGCTGGCCTCAATCGTCGATTCGGGCGCCGGCGGGTCGACGAAGGCCGGGAGCGCGACCTGCGTGGCCGTCGTCCCGGCGTCGAGCTCGGCGATGGCCCGGCGCAGGTCGCGCAGCATCTCTGCTGCGCTTTCGTACCGGTCTTCGCGACGAAACTCGAGCGCGCGATCGATGACCCGCGCGAAGGGCGCGCTGACCTCGGGAGCGAGGGCACGGATGCGGGGCGCCCGCACAGTGGCCATCTTCGTCACGAGCTCGACCGGATTCGCACCCTCTTGGATGCGCCGCCCCGTTCGGAGCCGGAAGCCGGTCGCCGCGAGGGCAAACAGATCGGTGCGGCCGTCGACTTCGTCGACCCGCCCGGCGGCTTGTTCCGGCGACATGAACGACGGGGTCCCGAGCGCGAGCCCGTGCGTCGTGATCGCCTGCCCTTGAAGCAGCCGCGCCAGACCGAAGTCGAGGACCTTCACGCGAAGCTCGGAGAGATCGCCGGAGTCGGCTCCGTCTTGCGGGCCAAGGAGAAACAGGTTCTCCGGCTTGAGATCGCGGTGGACCACGCCGCGCGAATGCGCCGCTTCGAGCACTTCGAGAACGCGCTCGGCGATCGCAAGAAATTCTCGTTCGCCCATCGGCGGGGGGCGTTCGAGACGATCTTGCATCGACTCGCCCTCGAGCAGCTCCATCACGAGGTACGCCGTTCCCGAGTCGGGGCCGGAGACGATGACGTCGTCGTCGAGGACTTTGACCACGCCCGGGTGCTCCACCTTGTTGGCGGCGTACCCCTCGCGAAGGAAACGTTCGCGGACGTCGGCGTGACGGGAGAGATCCGCGTGGAGCACCTTCACGGCGGCGCGGGCGCCGTTTCGATGGCGCGCGGCATAGACGGCGGCCATGCCGCCGATGCCGAGCACGCGCTCGAGAGTCCACTTGTCGTTGAGGACGGTCCCTACGCGCTCCTGCGCTCGATTGTCGGCCTGGTCGCTCAACCTCCCCATTGTACCGCGGACACGGCGCCGGCACCGCGTGCGGCCTCAGGTGGCGACAGGAGGGCGTCCGGTGGGCGTCCCGGCCGGTGCGCCACCGGCGATCCACCCACCGGAGCGGAAATCAGGGACACCCCGTGAAGGCGACGTTGTCGATCCAAAGATCGTACTCTGCACCCGGCGCGTTGATCTGCCACTGCATGCCGTAGAGCTTCGTCTTGTCGACGCCCTTCGGGTGCGGATTGCCCCACCCTTCCATCTGCGCCATGTCCGAGAAGGGAATGACGTACTGTTTCCACTGGTCGCTCAACGTCAGGTCTGCGCCGAAGTCGTTGAAACACTCCGTGCACATCTTGCCGTCCGGATCGGTGTTCACGTCGGGCACCTTGAGTCGAACCGCCTTGATCGAGTTCGGTCCCACCTTGGCGTAGAACGAAACGCCGCTATACGCGCTCGCGTCGTACTGCCCCTTCGGGTTGGTCAAGCTGAAGCCCATGCCCGCGTAGAGCGGGTCGCCGGTCGCCGATACCTTCCCCATCATCCGGGCTGCGTACGCCGAACCGTTGGGACCGCCCTGCGACATGATGAATGTTTTCCCGGCGGGCGGCGTGATCGTCGTTCCGACCTTGTCGACGAACGTGTACCAGTAACCGTTTCGTCCTTTTTGGACTTTGACTTGGTTCTGGCCGTCCTCGCAGTCGTCAATCGTATAGTCGGCTGGACATTCTTTGCCGGTGGCGACGGCGGCGCTCTGCGGCGCGGCGCCGGACGCACCGGTCGCCGGGCCGGGCTCGTTGTGACTACAGGCCACGACCGCGATCGACGAAAGCGCGAGCACCGCTCCAAAAGACGATTTCAACCTCATGAATCCTCCGCACGCAAAACGTCTGGGGAACACGGCGCGCGAGACTACTCGCCGCTCGCGGCGCTTGGCCAGCACGATTGATTCTGGATCGCCTGGAACCCGTGACGCGAAGCGACGCGAGCGACGCGAAGACGGGCGCGAGCCCTCCCCCTCCCCTTCCGTTGTCAACGGATCGGCTTGCATCGAGCATAGGTCCGCCAAACCGTTCGGTGCTCTAGGAGCAAGCGCGTTCGTACGCGGCGAGGATCCGATCGAACTGGGCATTCGTCCCGCCGTCGACCGTGCGGCGTTTCGGGTCGTCGTCGTACCAGGCGATCTGCTCGCGCGAGCTGTGGCTATACGGGACGACCGCGCGAAAGTCGGGGACGCACCTTTTGATTTTGGTGTTGTCGAAGGCCATGCTGTGCGCCTTGTCCCCGAGGAGACTCGCCCCCCACTCCGGATCGAACTTCGCGATGAGATCCGACGGAACGTGCACGATCTTCGGAGTGGCGCCCGCGGCGCGGCCGAGCAGGTGATGGATCTGATCCCACGTCACCGTCTCGTCCGATGTGATGTGAAACGAGTCGCCTACGGTTTCTTCCCGTCCGAGGAGCCCGACGAATCCGCGCGCGAAGTCTTCGTTGTGCGTCAAGGTCCAAAGCGACGTTCCGTCGCCGTGAACGATGACGGGTAGCCCGCGCCGCATGCGGTCGACGACCGTCCAGCCGCCGTGCACGGGCAGAAGGCCCGCGTCGTAGGTGTGCGACGGCCGCACGACCGTGGCCGGGAAGCCTTCGCGCCGATAGGCGTGCATGAGTCGTTCTTCGCAGTCGATCTTGTCCCGCGAATACCGCCAAAACGGGTTGTGAAGCGGCGTCGATTCCGTCACGGGAAGGCGCGCGGGAGGTGTCTGGTAGGCGGACGCAGAGCTGATGAAGACGTATTGGCGAACCCGCCCGCGAAATAGCTCGATATCGAGTTCGACGTGCTCGCGCACGAAGCCGACCCACTGGACGACGACGTCGAACGAGCGGTCGCCGAGCACGCTCCGTACCGACTCCGCGTCGCGAATGTCGGCCCGAAGGATCTTGGCGCCCGGCGGAGGAGCGTGACGGCCCGATTGCCCTCGGCAGAGGAGCGTGAGGTCGATGCCGCGCGCGAGCACTTGACGAGCACACGCGGAGCTGATGATGCCCGTGCCGCCGACGAAGAGGACGTTCATCGCGGCGCGGATACTACTCTTCGGTGACCGGACTCTCCACCCGAAGGCGCACCCGGCGATCGAGCGCTGCGGCGAAGGCGCAGGCGCATGCCGACAGGCAGGCGGCAGCCCCGAACACCGCGGCGCCCCCCGCCCGGTGATAGAGCGAGCCCCAAACGACCATCCCGGCCACGGACCCGGCTCCCATCGCCGTCGCGAAGAGCCCTTGCGCCGTTCCGAGAGAATGCCGGGAGAAGCGGCGCGATGTGTAATGGACCGCCGAGAGCCACGCGAGGCCGAACGTGAGCGCGTGCAAGGGCTGGAGCGCGAGCAGAATCGCGGGCTGTCGCACGATCGCAATCAGCGCCCAGCGAACCGAGGCTACGCCGATCCCGAATGCGAAGAGCGAGAGCGGCGCAAACGCCCGCAGGAGGGGGCCAGCGCACGCCATCATGACCACTTCGCTGCCCGTTCCAAGTGCCCACATCCACCCGACCGTCATCCGCGGAATGCCGAGATCGAACAGATGAATCGAGAAGCACAGGTCGTAGGACGCGTGGCCGAACTGACCGAGGAACACGGACGTGAGAAAGAGCCGGAAGTCGCCCTCGAGCAGCAATCGTCGCGCGCCGTGGCGCGCCCCGCGGTCGGGGAGATCCGCCCGGCGGGGCAACCGGAGCGACGAGAGAAGCGCCGCGAAGATCACACCCGTCGTCACGGCCGGAAGTACGACGGGATCGCGCGGGTCCACCCATCGCGCCGCAAGGAGCACCGCCGTCAGAAATCCGATCGATCCCCAGAGACGCAGCCGCCCGTACGTCGTTCCCGCTGCCGGCGCGAGTTCGAGAGCGACCAGGTCGGCGACGAAGCTCATCGGGGATCGGAAGAGCGCGAAGACGAGCGCGCCCAGGAACAGAACACCGAAGCCGGGCTCGAGCCCCGCGGCTTCGGCCGCCGTGAGCGCGGCCCCCATGACGAGCGACGCGGCGCACGCGAGCTGGAGCAGTCCTCCCCGCAGCTTCAGCGCGTCGGCGAGGGCGCCGAACGCGGTCGGCGCGATCACGCCCATCGCGGGCGCCGCCGCGGCGATGAGTCCGAGACGAATTCCGAACATCCCGCGTGCTTCGAGCCACCTCGGGAAAAAGGGCACATAGACGCCGCCGACTGCGAGCGCCGTGGCGTAGTACACGCGAAGCGCCAGCGTGCCGCGCACGGTCTTGGTCATCCTGGGGACCGTCTTCATCGTCTGACCGCGCCCGCGCCCGGCCGTCCGCACCACGCGTTTCCATGCCCCATCTTGGGCGCGCCGCTCACCGTCCGGACATGACCGCCAGAGTGACCGCTCCGCCGACCACGAGAGCCACGAGACCCACGAGCACGGGCAGGAGCCAAGCCGGCCTTGCGGGCAATCCATGGGGCACGAGGTCCGTGTCGAACTCCGTCGGGGGCCTTCCGTCGTCTTCCCCCTGGGACGTCGCGCCCCGCGGCGCCCGCGGCCCGGGGGCGAACGGATCGGCTGCGACCGCGAGCGGGGCTATGGGCGGGGCCATCACCCGGGGGACCGCCTCGGCAATCTGGCGAGCGAGCTCCTGCTGCTGAAGAGCGGCCCATTGCAAGTGGTCCCCCGCAAGGCCGTAGGCACGGCCCACGGCGTCGGCCAGAGCGCCGACGCTGCGCGTCCGAATGTTGTGATTCTTCGCGAGCCCGGCCTCGAGAACGTCGTCGAGCGCAGGGGGCACCGGATACTTGCCCCCGGCCGCTTTCAGGGACGGGGGGACTGGGTCCTTCGTCATGATGGCGAGCAAAATCGAGGGCCCGTTGCTCCCCCCGAACGGCACCTCGCCCGTCACGCACTCGTAGGTCACGGCCGCCATCGCAAAGACGTCCGCGCGCGCGTCGATCGTATCGAGGCCCTGCGCCTGCTCCGGGGACATGTAGTAGGGGCTCCCGATGGTCGTCCCGAGAACGGTCAATTTTTTGCGACTCCCACTGCGGTCTTTCACCGACCCGAAGTCGAGGACCTTGACGGTGTCCCCTTCGCGGGTGCCACACAGAAACAGATTGTCGGGTTTCAGATCGCGATGGATGAAGCTGCGCGCGTGCGCTTGATCGAGGCCGATCGCGACCTGCGAGAGCATTCGTACGACGCGCTCTGGAGAAAGCACCCTCTCGCGCTTGAGCACGTATCGAAGCTCCTCGCCGTCCAAGAACTCCATCACCAGGAGCCAGGCCTTCTGCAGCGGATCACGCTGGAAATCGAGGACCCGAACGATGTGCTCGTGCGGCAGGAGAGCGCTGATTTCGTATTCGCGCTTGAAACGCTCCAGGGAAACGTCGTCCCTGGCGACGTCTTCGTGGAGCAACTTGAGGGCGATGCGCGAGTCGGTTTGCTTGTCTATCCCTTCGTAGACGCGTCCCATCCCGCCGTCGGCCACGACGCGGCGGATCTCGTATCGGTCGCACATGCGGGCGCCGATGCGCGGATCGTCGGCCGACGGAGCCACCGGGGCCATGCTTGCCGTAGTTAGCGGGGTGCCGTCGGCCGGGCAGAATCCGCCGTCGTTGGGGAACACCCGTTTGCATACCGGGCAACTCTTCATGTCCGCGGGACCGGCCCGGCGAGCATGAGGACGAGCCTATCGCGCCTGGGGACCACTATGGAAGACCGACCGGGTGTGCGCACCTGCGCACGCCCGGCTCAGCCTCGCTCCGACGACGCGTCGGTTCCGACGGAGGACGGCGGCACGAAGTAAATGAGGCGGTGACACGACGGACACTGCTCGAGAATCGGCTCGCGACGCAGTCTGTGGAAGAGCTGCGGCGGTAGCGACATGTGGCACGCCTTGCAGGTACCGTCGGTCGTCTGGGCGATCGCGGTCCCCCGTTTTGCGCGGATCATGTCGTAGCGCCGGTAGAGTTGCGCGGGTAAGGCTTTGACCGCGGCGTCACGCTCGACGCGCTTGCGCTTCGCCAAGCCGTCCACTTCGCTCAGCTTCGAGCTGATGTCTCCTTCCCGCGCGGCTAGCTCGTCGGCGAGCTTCTTGTGCTCCGCTTCGGTGGACTCGATCTGCTGGCGCGCCGCATCTGCGTCCGCCGTGAGCTTGCCGATTTCGTCTTCGCGATCGCGGACGAGCTTGCGCAGCTCTTCGAGTTCGCGCTGGGCCGCGTTCGACTCGCGTTCGGTGCGGGAGCGCCCGAGCTTGTCGCGCGAGTGGTCGAGCTGTTGGTTCATGTTGCGCACGTCCTGAATGAGCTCACCACGAGTCTTGTCCATGGCGGCGAGCGCACTTCGGTCGGTTCCGAGTCGATCGTCGAACTTGGCGATTCCCGACTTCAGTCCATCGAGCGTCGAGCGCTCTTGGGCGAGTTGGTCCTCGAGTTCCTTTAGCTGGGCGTCGATTTGCGCGAGTTTCTCGAGGGCTAGGATCTGGTCGGGGATGCTCAATTCGTGACTCCGGGACGAGGGAGACGGCGTGTCCGGGTACATAGCGCAGGCGCGACGAAGCGACCACGGCTTGAATGCGGTCGCACGCGGAGCAGAAGAAAACGGCCAAGACGCCAAGGAGTCCCAGGGCCGCGGCGTTCGTTGGCCGGTGGCCGCTCAATGGCATCCCTGGAGTCCTGGCGGTTACTCTCTGTTCCTCGGCGGGGGGATGGGGGCGCGTAAAGGCCGCGTGGGCCCACCTGGGTTCGAACCAGGAACAGCCCGGTTATGAGCCGGGGGCTCTGACCGATTGAGCTATGGGCCCCAAGCTCTTGCCGGGCGGCGGATGCCACAGGCAGAAACTAGTCGAAAGACCCCGAAGACGGAAGCGTTGGTCAGCGCGAGCAGTCGAAGACCCGAAGCTGCGCCGCCTTGTCCCGCGGCGTCGCCACCAGCACGCGTCCCGGAGCGGGGGCAACCTCGGCGCGCGACTCGGAGCCCGGCGCCAGCGAAAAAAGCACACGCGCCTCGTCAAGCCCTTGTTCGGCGCTCGGGGAACCCGCGATCTCGCCCTCGCCGTCGAGCGGCAAGAGCCTGACGTCCTCGTTCGGGCCCACCCACGACAGCCACGGGAGAGGCGCCTCCACGAACGCGGGAGCGCCCCGGCCGAGCCCGTCGGTGAGCAACGCCGATGGAGAGTCCGCGCCGTCGTCGCTCACGTGCACGCGGATCAGCGCTCCGCCCGCACCGTCGACCGATTCCGCGTCGTCTCGAGCCACGACGAGAACTTCGGGCCGAGCAGGGCCGAGATGAGCCAGGGCATCGTACGTGGACACGTGGCCCGAGACCGACGTCAACCGCCGCACCGGGCCCGTTACTTTACCCGCGACATCGACCGCGACCATCTCGAGCCACCCGAAGGCGCGCGCCTCGCCGACCGCCTCGATGTTTGCCGACCCGTCGGCCGCTCTGGAGGACTCCGGCCGGCGGGCGATCCAGAACACGAGAAAGCCGTCGCCGTTCGGAACGGCGCGCGGCATTTCGGCGTCCGACTCGGGCGGAGAGAGGTCGTTGACGACAGCGCTCCGCTGACCGACTTGGAACGACGCGCCGCGGACCACCCCGCGCGCCGCGAACGGCTGCGGCGCCGCGTCGGAGCCTGCGCCCATCGCCGTTTCGTCCCAGACCGCGAGGCCACTCGCGCCCGAGCAGGCGAGGTCGAGCGCCAGAGATTCGTCGCTCCGCTGGGGAACGTGGATGACCGCCGGGTCCGGTCCTTGCGCGCCAATGAAGTAGAGAGCGAGATCGCGGGGGACGTACGTCGCGGCGTTGACCTGGGTAGTGGCGTGCGACGGCCGCACGAACACCGCGGCGACAAGCTGGTCCCGACAAGAGGTCAAGCGCGGCGGAGGCGCGTCGCCGAACGCGGGCGCGAGGTCGACGATGCGAACCTCCGTGGCGGCGGCGTCCATCCGAGCGACGGCGGCGACGCGCCCTGCGGAGGAGCGATGAATCAATCCAATCGCGTACCCGCCGGCGTGCGGGACGCCGTTGCCGATGTCGAGCTCATCGAGCCCGGCTCCGTCGTCGAGCTGCAGAGCGCGGTCGGTGGGACGACAGCGCGCCGCCTGGACCGCCGGCCGCGGAGTCGAAGGAGCATCGGTTGCCGGCGACGCGAGCGCCGCGTCTTGCGGCCCGGCGGCGCTCGCGCCGGGCTCCCTCCGGCACGAAACGAGCGCAGCGCCCACCAGGAGAACGCGCAGTATGCCGCTCGATCGCCGCATCACGGATCGAGAAAACCGTCGATCACTTCGAGGGCGAGCTCGTGACGCTCGAGGGGGGGCATCACGTACGCGCCGGCGACCCGGTTGCGTACGGCGGCCAGCATTTCCCGCGCAATCGCCACGCCTTCCTTGCGAGCCACCGCGCCGCTGCCCGCCTTTCGCATTCGCTCGCGAACCGCCTCGGGCACTTGCATGCCCGGCACTTCGTTGTGGAGGAACTCCGCGTTGCGATAGCTCGCGAGAGGCAGCAAGCCGACGAGCACCGGCAGGTCGAGCGGAGCGCAGTCGTCGAGGAACCGGGCCAGCAGCGCCGGATCGTAGACCGGTTGGGTCATGACGAGCTCCGCGCCCGCTGCCTTCTTCTGTTTGAGCCGCGAAATCTCGCGTTCGTAGTTGAGCGCCGCGGGCTCGGCGCCGGTGGCGAGAACGAAGCTCGTCGCGGCGCCGAGGGGCTTGCCGCCTGGATCGACGCCGTGGTTCAACCGCGAGGCGAGCTTTAGAATGCCGATCGAGTCGAGGTCGTAGACGGCCGTCGCGTCGGGGAAATCGCCCATTTTCGGCGGATCTCCGGTGATGACCACGAGATTCCGAACTCCGAGGTCGTGCGCGCCGAGCAGGTGCCCGAGCGTGCCGAGGAGGTTCCGATCGCGGCCGCAGACGTGGACAATCGCCTCGATTCCCGCCTCGCGTTGAATGCGCACCGCCATCGCGAGATTGCTCATGCGGGCCTGCGCGCGCGCTCCGTCCGCGATGTTCACGACGTCGACGCCGCCCGCTTTGAGCATCTTGGCCGCTGCAACGGCGCGCGATGGGTCGAGGCCCACCGGCGGGTTGACCTCCACCGACACAACGAACCGCTTGCTTGCGATCTTCGAGGAGAGCCCGCTGCGCTGCTCGAACGGAGTCGCTTGCAGCGCGCCCGGCACGATCGAGTGGACGGTCGCGAACGGTTCGAGCGGCGGAGGCGGTTCGGTGCCCGGCGGCGCCTCGACGGCGCCAGCGGTCATGCGGGCCGCCGCTGCGATCCGCTTGATGTGTTCCGGGGTCGTCCCGCAGCAGCCGCCGACGAGGCGAACACCCACGCGGATCATGCGTCGCGCATAAATCCCGAAGTACTCGGGCGTCGACACGTAAACCATCCGTTCGTCCACCCGGCGCGGGAGCCCCGCGTTGGGCGCTGCGAGGACGGGGAGGCCTGCCGGGATCATCTTTTCGGCGGCCGCGAGCACGGACATCGGGCCATCCGAGCAGTTCACGCCCACGATGCTCGCGCCCCACTCCCGGACCAGACGCGCGACTTCGGCGGCGTCGGTCCCTTCGGCCATTCTACCGCCTTCGTCGAGCGACACGCTGGCGATGACCGGAACCCGCCCGTCGCTCGCTTCCACGGCCGCCTCGACCGCGATCCGAAGCTCCGGCGTCTGCCGTATGGTCTCGACGATGATCGCGTCGACCCCCGCCTCGACCAGTGCGCTCGCCTGTTCCGAGAAGACGGCCTTGACCTTGGCCAGGTCGTCGGCGCTCGCCCCGGTCGCCTCGCCCTGCCCGGGCTGGCCGAGAAAATACCCGCTCGGGCCGATCGCCCCCGCAACGTAGGCCTGTCCGGCCGCGGCGGCGCGGGCGATGCGAACGCCGGCCGCGTTGAGCTCGCGGACCCGCGACTGCAATCCGTATTTCTCGAGCCGAAGCGCGTTTGCCCCGGACGTGTTGGTCTCGAGCATTTGTGCGCCGGCGCGCAGGTAATCGGCGTGGACTTTCGCGACGAGCTCGGGCCGCGACACATTGAGCTCTTCGAAGCACGAGCTGTAGAGCACTCCACGCTCGTAAAGCTGCGTTCCCATGGCGCCGTCGACGACGACCACGCCGGCGCGCACGGCCTCGATGAAGGGGCGGGCGGGGGGGAGGAGTGCGGACGAGCTTGAACTCATGGCGGCGGCGGCAATCGATTGCAAGTACGACCTCGGCCCGCCGCGCGCAAGTTCCGGCACCGCGACCGTCGACCGGGTTTGCCGACGCTGATACCGTGCCGCATGCGGTGGACCGGCGGCGGCGCACACGTTCGTACGACGCGCATCCTCTTCTTTGCGGCTCCGCTAGTCGTGGCGTGCGCCGCCCCACCGCCGCGCGACGCGGCGAACGCCCCGCGGCCGACGGTCGCCGCTGCGCCTTCGCCGGTTCCGCCCACGCCCGACCTCACAGCGTCCTGGCCCGACGCGTGGAACGGCGCCTTCGCCGGCCGGGGCGAGCCGCACGCGCAACCCATCGCGCTCCCCCGTGACGCACGGGGGCGGGCGCGCTGGCTCGCCTTCGCCGGAACGCGCGAAGTCGCCTGGGGGGCGTGGCGAGTGGCACGAGCGGAAGACGGCACGATGGAGATCGAGCCCGTCGAGCGCTGGCCTTCGGGGGTTCGGGTCGCCGGCGGGGTGGTCGAGGGGGGCGTCGTCTACGTGCTCCTGGAGAGCGTCGGCGCGCTCGACCAGCCGGCGGGCCTGCGGGCGGCCTGGATCGACACGGGGGGAGGACCTCCGTCCCCCTTCGAGGCCTCCCCGATGGCGCTCGCCGATGTCCGCGACCCCGAGGAGCTGGCTTCTCGCATCAAGCACCCGCCCCCGGTCGAGCGAGACCCGGCCGCCCTTCTTTCCACGTTGCGCGCGGCGGGCGTTTCGGCCGCCGCCCTTGCAAACTCGCTCGCGAAGGAGGGGGCCGACGTCCGCATCGCATGGCAGGCGCTCTTCACGCAGCGGGTCGGGCACGTCGACGCGGAGTCGGCGGCATCGTCGCCCCTCGCCGGAGCCATCCTCTCTGTGATTCATGACGCCCTCGTCACGCAGGCGTGCGGCGCGGACGCGTGCGAGGCATGGACGGAGGGAGGGAGGGCAATCGTTCGCTTCGTGAAACAGGAGGGACGCTGGGTCGTTCGCTCGGTCATCGAGGACGCGCCCGTGACGCGGTCGCCCGGCACCGTCCAGCCCAAGACCGTGCCGGGCGAAGCCGACACGACCGAGACCCGGTCACTCCTTCTGGCTCGTGCACGGGAAGTCCGGCAGGTGATCGGCCAGGCGACACTCTCGTCCAACGGAGGGACCCTCGGCATCGGCTTGACCGATTGGGCCCCAGACTCCCCGGTCGTGGTCGTGCGCGAGGGGGTTGCCCTACGCGCGTTCGTCGTCGAGGCCGGCGCGGTTCGGGCCGAAATGACGGATGCGCGCTGGGACGCCGCGTTCGCAGACGTCGACGGCGACGGGCGAACCGACGTCGTGATCCGGCTGAGCGGCACCGGTGCGGGCGGATTGCCGGTCGCATGGACAGAAGCGTTCCTCTCCCCTCCCCCGTCGATGCAGGTATCGTCGCTCGATGCCGACTTGCCGAGCGCGCTCGCCGTCATGGACACGCCCGACGCGAGCGCGGCGGCGCGAGAGGCGGCTTCCATTCCGCTGCACGGCGTATCGCACGACGAGGTGTGCCGACTGCTTGCGGGTGCGACGACGCCATCGGGGTTCCGTAGACAAGCGTCGCCCGACGCGCGGCTGATGCACTTCGACGAACCCCGGAGGCCGACGTGGCGGCCGAAAGTGATTCCCATCGGAAAGCTGGCGATCGACGATCTTCGCGCAATCAACGCGCACTGCGCCGAGATGATTTGCAGCGCGAGCCGGCCCTACTGCGCTTGGGTCGGCGGCTCGGACTCGGAGCACTTCTGGTTCGGCTGGCGCGACGGCCGCCTCGAGCTCCTCGGCGCCGCGGACTACAACGGCGAATGAGCCGCGCCCCACCGCGATGAACCTTCTGGCGCGCGAGCTGGGCAGCGCTTTCCCGGAGCTGCGGGTCAGCGAGGACGACGCTGATCGCGTCGCCTACACGCGCGACATGTGGCCTCGTCACCACCTGGCCGTGCGAGCGGGGCACCCCGCGGGGAACCGGCCCGGCGCGATCGTGTGGCCCGCATCGACGGACGGCGTGGCACGCCTCGCGCGCTGGGCGTCCAGGCGCGGGGTGGCGCTGGTGCCGTTCGGTGCGGGGAGCGGCGTGTGCGCGGGCGTGCTTCCGCGGGCCGACGCGGTCGTGGTGGACTTGAAGCGCATGGCGCGGGTCCGGGGTCTCGACGTCGAGGCGCCGGCGATCGATGTCGAAGGTGGCCACATGGGACTGCCGCTCGAGAAACTCCTCGAACGCTCCGGTTTCACGCTCGGACACTTCCCGTCGTCGATCCTCTGCAGCACGGTCGGCGGTTGGGTCGCTACGCGGAGCGCTGGGCAGTGCTCGGGAGCCTACGGGAAGATCGAGGACATGGTCGTCGCCCTGGAGTGCGTGACCGGAGACGGTGACGTTCTGAATCTGCGGCGACGCACCAGCGCACCGGATCTGGTCCCGCTCATCGTCGGCAGCGAGGGCACGCTCGCCTTCGTGACCAGCGCAACGCTGCGCCTCCACCCGGCCGTTGCCTCGCGCAGCTTCGGCGCCTGGTCGTTTCCGGTGATTCGACAAGGCTGGGAAGCGATGCGGGAGATCTTCCAGCAGGGTTTGCGGCCAGCGGTGGCGCGACTCTACGACCCGTTCGACGCCATGCTCGCCCGGCACGCGCGGGCGAAGTCGGCGGCGACGGAAGCGGCGCCCCACGCGCCGGGCATGGGGGGCGTGGCCCTGCGGGGGCTGCTGAGGCGGCCGGGAATGCTCAACCACCTTCTTCATTCGAACGTCGGCTCGCGCATGCTTGGCGGCGCGATGCTGATCGTCGCGTTCGAGTCCGCGACGGAGAGTGGGACCGGCCGCCCGGCGGATCGGGCGCGGGGGATCGCACAGTCGATGGGCGGCACCTGGCTGGGCGAGGGGCCGGCGCGGGCCTGGTTCGCGCGCCGGTATTCGGTGAGCTATCGGCAAGCGCCCGTCTTCGCGGACGGGGCGTTCGTCGATACGATGGAGGTAGCGGCGAGCTGGTCCAAGCTCGGCGGCTTGTACGAAAGCGTTCGCCGGGCGGTGGGGCCTCACGTTCTGGTCACGGCCCACTTCAGTCACGCTTATCCGGACGGTTGCTGCATCTATTTTACCTTCGCCGGGAGCGGAGGCGGCGCGGGCCCTTCGAAGGTCGGTTGGGACGCCGCGTGCGAGCAAACGTACGACGACACCTGGCGGAGCGCTCTCCGCGCAGCAACGCAGGCGGGCGGCACGCTTTCTCACCATCACGGAGTCGGCCGATCGAAGGCGCCGCGCCTGAGGGCGGAGCTCGGGGCCGGGGTCGAGGTCGTGAAGGGGCTGATGCGGGCGTTCGATCCGGCGGGCATCCTGAATCCGGGGGCGCTGATGCCAGCATCCACGTCCACGTCCACGTCCACGTCCACGTCCACGTCCACGTCCACGACGGTCCAGATCGATCGCGAGAGCTTGCTTGCTCGGATCGACGGGTCGACTGAGCTGGCCGCTGCGGAGGAACTCTTGAATCGCGCGGGGCTGACGCTCGCCGTGGACGGGCCCCTTGGGCCGCTCTCCCTCGCCGAGTGGCTGGCGCGGGGGGCACCCGGCTCGCGCGATGGCTGGCTCGACCCGGTCGATCACCTCGTCGCGGGTCTCGATGCGACGCTTGCCGGTGGCCAATCGCTGACGCTACATCCCGCGCCCCGCCGCGCGGTGGGGCCCGACCTCACGGCGCTGCTCGTTGGCGCCCAGGGGCGTTTCGGGCGAATCGACGCGGCATGGCTCCGCGTGCACCGGCTCGGGGTCGAGCGACCGACTTCGCCGCCGTTCGAATGCGACCGCGACCCGGCACCCAACGCCGGAGAGCAGGGGGTGCTCGACGCGATCGGCAGCGCGCTGGAGCGCGCAGGCGCGATCGCGGAATAGTTCGGGCGGGGTGTTACGCTCCCGGCATGACGACCTGTCTTTTTTGCAACATCGTCGCGCGAGCGATCCCCGCGCAGGTCGTGCTCGAAAACGAGCATGTCCTCGCATTCCGCGACATCCGCCCCGTTGCGCCCGTTCACGCGCTCGTCATCCCCAAGCGACACATCACGGGCGTTCACGACGTCACTGCGGAGGACGTTCAACTCGTGGGGCAATTGTTGCTGGCTGCGCGCGACGCCGCAGAGCAGCTCGGTCTCGGCGAGGGCGGCTACCGTCTGGTGATGAACCAGGGCGCGGACGCGGGCCAGAGCGTTGCTCATCTGCATTGCCACGTGATCGGCGGACGACCGATGGCGTGGCCGCCGGGCTGACCAAGAGCGAGCGTCCAAAGGCGTCTCGCGCTACGGTGCACGCAGCCATGTGCGGCCGAACGGCACTCACGGCCAGCCCCGAAGACCTGCGCGCGGCGCTCTGCCTCGACGAGCTGCCCCGGATCCAGCCGCGATTCAATGTGCCTCCGTCCCAGCCGGTCGCCATACTCCGGACACCCGAGAAATCGAGCCCGCGCAAGCTCGAGCTTTTGCGATGGGGGTTGGTCCCCTCGTGGGCCAAGGACGTGCGCATCGGACATAAGCTGGGGCTGGCGCGCTCCGAAACGGTCACGACCACACCCGCATTCCGCGAGGCGATTCGGCGGCGACGATGCCTGGTCGTCGTCGACGGGTTCTTCGAGTGGCAGCGCCCCGGAAAGCAGGCCAGTCAGCCGTTCTTCGTTCGACGTGCCGACCGTGGACCGTTTGCGCTCGCGGGCATCTGGGAGCGGTGGGTCGGGCGAGACGGAGAGGTCATCGAGTCGTGCGCGATCCTCACCCAGCCCGCGCGGCCCCCCGTCCAGGCCATCCACGACCGAATGCCGATCCTCCTCGAGCCCGACGCGTGGGACCGCTGGCTCGACCCCGACCTTACCCAGGTTGCGACGCTCGAGCCCTTGCTCCAGCCTCGCCAGCCCGCGCTCGTCGCGTCCCCAGTGAGTTCGATCGTCAACGACCCGCGCCACGACGATCCGCGATGCCAGGAGCCTGCGGCGCAGCCAGCCCAGCTGAGCCTCATCTAAGCGTCAGCCGTTGATTTCGGCGTCGATTTCGGCGAGCCGGAGCCCCGCAGAGAGGCGAATCAGCGCGGCGTCAATCGCGGCGCGGTCTTCTTCCGTCGCGTGCAGCCCGGCGACCGCCGCGCGCTCCGCGAGATAACGCACGCACGCGAGCTCGAGGTCGTTGAGCAGGGCCTGTCGCCGCATTTTCATCGCGGGAAGGCTGTAACTTAGCTCGACTCGAGCCGCGACCCGAGCGACGCGGAGCGAGCGGATCTCCCCTTGAGCACCCGCGATCTGCCGCACGATCCCTCGGAGCAGGGTCGCCCGGCGGCGCGCCCGCCGCACCTCGGGATTCTCGAAGAGATCGAAGCTGCGGTTGCGCGACAAAAGGCCGGGCACCAGCGTCATCCCGACGACCAGCGCTTCGCCCTCCATGCGCATGGTCAGGCCTCTGCATCCTCGCCGGCGCTCGCGGCCTCTGACTGCGGACTCGCAACGACCACCCCCGCCGCCTGCAGTCGCTCCGTTTCGCGGCTCGTGCGCAAGGCGGTGACGAGCTCGTCGAGATCTCCGTCGATGATCCGATCGAGCTTGGCCAACGTCAGCCGGATTCGGTGGTCGGTGACGCGGTTCTGGGGAAAATTGTACGTCCGTATCTTTTGGCTGCGCTCGCCGGTAGAGACCATGCTCCGGCGCGTCGCGGCTTCGTGCTCCTCTTGCCTCACGCGCTCGCGCTCGAGCAGGCGCGCCTTCAGGACTTTCAAGGCCTTCGCCTTGTTCTTGAGCTGCGACCGCTCGTCTTGGCACTTGACGATGATGCCGGTCGGCTTGTGGACGAGCTGCACGGCGCTGTTCGTGGTGTTCACCCCTTGGCCGCCCGGACCGCCGCTCGCGGCGATGCTTATCTCGAGATCCTTCTCGTCGACGTGTACTTCCACGTCGTCGGCTTCCGGGAGGACGGCGACGGTCGCAGTCGACGTATGAATTCGGCCCTGCTGCTCGGTCGCCGGCACGCGCTGCACGCGATGCACGCCTCCTTCGAAGCGAAGCTGCGAATAGACGTCCTTGCCGGTGACGAGCGCGATGCACTCCTTGTAGCCGCCGCTGGCGCTTTCGCTGAGCGAGAGGACTTCGACCTTCCACCGCTTGCGCTCGGCGTACCGCGCGTACATTCGAAAGAGATCCGCGGCGAAGAGTGCCGCTTCCTCGCCCCCCTCCGCGCTCCGAATCTCGAGAATCGTGTTCTTCTGGTCGCTCGGGTCGGGCGGAAGGAGCAGGAGCTGGATCGCTTGCTCGAGCTTTCCTCGTTGTCCTTCCAATTCGACCAGCTCGGCTTGCGCCAGATCGCGAAGCTCAGGGTCGGCCAGAGCCTCCTGGTTGTCCGCGATCCGCTTTGCGAGCTCGCGATAGGTGGAGAACGACTGGACGAGGGACTCGAGATCGCTCCGCTCTCTGTTGAGCTTCAGCTGCTTGGCACGATCCGCGAGTACGTCGGGGCGGCACAGTTGCTCCGCGAGATCGTCATAGCGGCGAACGAGCTGTTCGAGCTTGTCGATGGGGAGCATGCGAGCCCCTGTAGCATACAGGACACCGCGTCCCCGCGCGCTTCTCTGCGCCCTGTCTTTCCAGGGCCCTCAGGCCGCGGGACGCAAACGCTCGGCGGCAAGGAGCGCTCCGTAACTCTCGAAGGCCACGTCGTCTTCGCTTGGGTAGGCGTGACCCTGCTCCTGCCGGAAGAGTGTTGCGCGCAGGCTCGCGAGCGCGACTTCAAGCTGGTCGTCGCTCGGCTCGGCGGTCGTGATCTTCTGCACGAGAAAGCCAGGCCACAGGAAGACCCGCAACGGTCCATCGCGAAAGTAACGGGCGAGGATACGCTGGAGCTCGAAGGTCACGGCCGCGATGACGGGAAGGAATGGCAACTTCACGAAGAAGAAAGCCACGTTGTCGAGGAGGGCGCTCCCCGTGTGGATGCGCGGAAGGCTCGCGCCAATCGCCGTGAAGACGACGATGGACACGAGCGCCACCATGACGAGGAACGTGGTGCCGCAGCGCGGATGCATCGTCGTCCTCGTGCGAGCGGCCTCCACCGTCATGGGTCCTCCCGCCTCATAGTTCGTAATCGTCTTGTGCTCGGCGCCGTGATACTGAAAAACCCGGAAAATTTCCGGCACGCGACGGATTGCGAGCAAATACCCGACCACGACGGCGAGCTTGAATGCGCCCGTGAGCGCCTGAAAAAGCGGGCTTTGGACCTCGAGCCCCAGGCCCATGACGCGGCTGAAGCCCGCGGCCGCAGCCTGGGGAATGGCCACGAAGAACGTGACCGCGACGGCGAGCATGACCCACGTACCGGCCCGTTCTCGCGGCCCGCTCGGACGGCCTCGGCCGGCGGCCTGGGGTCCGCTACCGTCGGCGGTAGCCAAAGCAAAGAGCGCGAACCCGAAGGCGCCGAGAACGCCGAGCCCGTGGGGCGCGGCCTTTACGGCCTTCTTTTCCGTGGCGTCGCGCACGGCCAAGTCTTGCTCCAGCTGTTCGACGCTGAAGCGAAGGGCCTCGCTGCCCAGCTTGAGCGATTCGACGACGGAAGCGACGCCTCGCAAGAGCGGCCAACGAACCACGCCTCCAGGCCCATCGCGCATTGCGCGCTCGCGCACTCGAAGTGACCCATCGCTCCGGCGTACGACGATGGCAAACGACTTGGGAGCCCGCATCATCACGCCCTCGAGCAGCGCTTGCCCTCCGATGTACGGGCGCCCGCGGCCGCCGGCGCCGCCCTCTGCCGTCGTGATCGACATGCTGAGAGTATAGGTCGGCAAGTCTGCCGGCGCCGGCCTCTGCTTACTTGGCGCCCTCGGTTGCTCCGGCGGCCGGCGCCTGCGGCGCGGACCTGGCGACGACGGGGGTCTTCTTCTCGTAGCGCTTGCGGAAGCGATCGACACGACCGGCCGTATCGATGAGCTTCTGCGTGCCCGTGTAGAACGGGTGGCACGCTCCGCACACGTCGATTTGGAAGTCGCCGTGCGTGGATCGGGTGACGAAGGTGTTGCCGCAAGCGCAGGTGACGCGCGACGGAACGTAATTGGGGTGGATGCCGTCCTTCATGGCGAGGCCGGACAACGTAGTGCCTGGGTCGGGACCGCGCAAGGACCGAGCCGCGTGGTCGGGCGCGCCACCCCCCTCCCGGGAGACCCGAACCAGCGCAACTTTTCGCCCTCCTCGGCCGATGGACCGATTGAAAGGCGGCCGTTCAAACTCCCCGTTTCTCCCTCTCCCTGTGATATTCACATCCCCGCCACAAGAGTCTTGACACGAAGGAGTGCGCACCATCATGGCCGAAGGCTTGAACCGTGTGATGCTGCTCGGAAACTTGGGAGCCGACCCCGAGCTGAGGGTAACCCCCGGAGGCCAAGCGGTGCTCAAGCTCCGCCTCGCCACGAACGAGACGTACCTCGATCGCAGCAACGTTCGCCAAGAGCGTACCGAATGGCACCGCGTGACCGTTTGGGGAAGGCGGGCGGAGGCGCTCGGCAAGATCCTGCAGAAGGGTGACCTCCTCTTCGTCGAGGGTCGGCTGCAAACGTCGAGCTACGAGAAAAATGGCGAGAAGCGCTATTCGACCGAAGTCGTCGCCAACAACATCGTCCTGCCCGGTTCCGGCCGCGGTCGCGGGGAGGGAGCCCCGATGCGCGAGGGCGGCGTGAGCGGCGGGGGCGGGCGCTCGCAAAGGGAGCCCGCCGGGATCGACGCTCCGTTCGACGAGGTACCCGACGCGGGAGGGGGCATGGGCGGGGGATCGCTCGGCGGCGGGGGCGGCACCGAAGACGACATCCCCTTCTGATGCGGCGCTCGCCCACGCTATAGTCACCCGTCCCCCTCCTTTCCAGGCGTTGCTTCCCCATGGCTCTCGACAACCTGCGTGAACGCATCGACGACCTGGACGACCGGATTCTGAAGCTCCTCGACGAGCGCGCACGCGTCGTCGGCGAGGTGGCCCGGGTCAAGCGGGAAGCAAACCTCCCGACCTACGATCCGGAGCGAGAACGGATGGTGCTCGATCGGCTCGCGGCCCGCGCCGGACCGTTCCCGGCCGAGGCCATCCGGGCGGTCTACCGAGAGGTCATGAGCGCGTGTCTCGCGCTCGAGCAGCCGATCAAGGTCGCGTACCTCGGGCCCGAAGGGACGTTTTCGCACGCGGCGGCTAGGACGCTGTTCGGACTCGCCGCGCGCTACACCGAAGCCGCGACCTTCGAGGGGGTGTTCGATGCGGTCGCGAGGCGGGACGCTCAGCACGGGGTCGTACCGATCGAGAACTCGACGGAGGGTTCGTCGAACACGGCGATCGACGCCCTCATCGACGGCTCCCTCTTGATCCGTGCCGAGCTCGAGCTCGAAGTTTCACAGTGCCTGCTGACGAGCGCCTCGGGCCTCGCGTCGATCGAACGGGTGTATTCGCACCCTCAGCCGCTCGGCCAATGCCGCGTTTGGCTCGCAAAAAACCTTGCGCACGTTCAGCTCGTCCAAGCCCAGTCGACCGTCGCCGCCGTTCGCGAGGCGCTCTCCGACCCGCGCGGCGCCGCCATCGCGAGCCGACTTGCCGCGGAGCTCTATGGCCTGCCCGTCGCGCGCGAACGCATTCAAGACCGGCCCGACAACGTGACGCGGTTCGCGCTCGTCTCGCTCGAAGACGCGCCGCGCACGGGCGACGACAAGACGACCGTGGCCTTCAGTCTGCGCGAAGGGCAAGGCCGCGGCGCTTTGATGCGCGTCCTCATCGATCTCGACGAGGAAGGGATCAACCTGACGCGCATCGAGTCGCGCCCGAGTCGGGAGAAGCGCTGGGACTACGTGTTCCTCGCCGACCTCGAAGGGCATCGAGAGGACGCCAACGTCGCTCGCGGGCTCGAGCGATTGCGCGCCAAGTGTCCGATGATCAAGCACCTGGGCAGTTACCCGAAGGCGCGGAGACCTTCCGCCCAAGTGGCCCCGTGAACCTCACCCGATGACATGGAAGCCATCCGCACGCTGATCGTCGGCGCTGGGATTACGGGGCTGGCAACTGCTGCAGCGCTTTCCGCCCGGCGCGACGACGACTACCTCGTGCTCGAAGCGGCCACCGAGATCGGCGGCTGGTGCAAGACCGTGAAGAAGGAGGGCTTCGTCTGGGACTATTCCGGACATTTCTTTCACTTCAAGCACCCGGAAATCGAAGCTTGGCTGAGGCAGCGGATGCCGGGCCAGCGCATCCGCGTCGTCGAGAAGAAGTCGTTCATTGCCTACAAAGGGAGGCGAATCGACTTCCCATTCCAAAAGAACATTCACCAGCTGCCCCAGGACGAGTTCATCGATTGCCTTCATGATCTCTACTTTGCGCGATCGAGCGACGTTCCGCGGCCCCGGCCCTCGCCCGAGAGCAACTTCAAGCAGATGCTCTATGCGCGCTTCGGCGGGAGCATCTGCGAGAAGTTTCTCGTCCCGTACAACGAGAAACTTTATGCGTGCGACCTGTCGACTCTCGATCGGGACGCGATGGGCCGCTTCTTTCCGCACGCCGACCTGACCGAAGTCGTGGGCAACATGAAGCGCCCGGACAACGCGAGCTACAACGCGACCTTCACGTACCCCGAGGGAGGAGCGATCGAGTACGTCAAGGCACTGGCAGGTGAGCTTCGTCCCCGCAGTGTGGCGCTCGACGAATCGCTCGTCTCGGTCGACCTCGATCGCAAGATCGCCCGGACGACGCGTCGCGAAATCGCGTTTCAGCGGCTCGTTTCGAGCGCTCCGTTCGACCGCTTTGCCGCGATGTGCGGCCTCGAGCACGACCCGAAGGCCTGGGTGTACAGCAAGGTCCTCGTTTTCAACTTGGGCTTCGACCGCAAAGGCGATCGAGACGTCCATTGGGCCTACTACCCGGCGCGGGACACCATTTTTTATCGCGTCGGCTGGTACGACAACATTTTCGACGCCGACCGAATGAGCCTGTACGTGGAGATAGGGTTTCCGAAGGACGCCGCCATCGACGTCGCCGCGGTCCGCGGGCGCGTCTTGGCCGACCTTGCGCGCGAAGGGGTGATCACCAACCAGCGCTTGCTGGCCGAGCACTGGGTCGTGCTCGACCCGGCATACGTACATGTCACCCAACGGTCACTCGCCGAGCACAAGCGGCTCGCGGCCCAGCTCCGCGAGCGCGGGATCTGGTCGCTCGGCCGCTATGGCGGCTGGACCTATTGCGCGATCGAGGACAACATCGTCGAAGCAAGAGCGCTCGTCGACGGCTTCGGCTCCGACGACACCTCCCCGGTTCGACCGGGCCAGGTTGAACCTTAACCACCCAATCGCGTATCAGGGTACCTCCTCGATGGCAGCCGCCGTGCAACGAAGCCAGCCCGCCTTACAACCAGCGGACCCCCACATCTCGATCGTCATTCCCATCTACAACGAGCAGGCGATCTTGCATGCCGCCGTCGTCGACCTGCGCGAGCGCCTGAAACCGCTCGGGTGGAGCTACGAGATCATCCTCGCCGAGAACGGTTCCAAGGACCAGACCATCCCCATCGGCCACGAGCTCGCGGCCAAGTACGACGACCCAGAAGACGGCCAGGTCAAGCTCATCTCGCTCGGCGAACCGAACTACGGGAAGGCCCTGAAGCAGGGGATCTTGCTCGCGCGGGGGGACATCGTCCTCTGCGAAGAGATCGATCTCTGCGATACGAACTTTCACAAGAGCGCCGTGGAGATCCTCGAGACCGGCGAGGCCGACCTCGTCATCGGCAGCAAGCTGGCGGTGGGCTCGGCCGACGATCGGCCGCTCATCCGGCACGCCGCCAGCATCGCCTATTCGACCCTCCTCAAGGTCATGCTGGGCTACCGGGGCACCGACACGCACGGACTCAAGGCGTTCCGGCGTGCGCCGCTTCTCGACGTCGTGCGAGCCTGCCTCGTCGACAAGGACGTCTTTGCCAGCGAATTCGTGATTCGCGCGGACCGCGGCGGCGTACCCATCCGAGAGATCCCCGTCCACGTCATCGAGAAGCGCCCGCCCAGCATCAATCTGTTCAAGCGGGTCCCCAACGTCCTCAAGAGCGTCGCAAAGCTCACATGGTCGATTCGCGTCCGCGGATGAGCGAACGAACCCGATGCGCATTCTCTACGGCGTCGTCGGCGAGGGGCTAGGGCACGCGATCCGCAGCAGCGTCGTCTGCGAACACCTCATCGCGAAGGGGCACGAAGTGAAGATCGTGGTGAGCGGGCGCGCGCATGCCCTGCTCGCCAAGAGCTTTCGCGACGTCGTCGAAATCAAGGGACTGACGATCCGCTACGTCGACAACCGGATGGACCGCGACGGCACGCTCGCGAGAAACGTGCTCGCCGCTCCCTGGATGCTCGCGGCAAACGTCGGAGTGTATTTCGATCGCGTTGCCTCGTTTCGGCCCCACGCGGTCATCAGCGATTTCGACTCGTTCGCGTATTTCTTCGCGAAGCGCCACCGCCTGCCCATCATGTCGATCGACAATCAGCAGATCATCAGCCGCTGCAAACTGGGCAAGTTCGCCAAGCAAGGCGTCAAAGTCGACTACCAGGCGACCAAGGCGTTCGTGCGCGCCAAGCTTCCCGCCTGCGACCACTACATCGTGACGACGTTTTTCTTCCCCACGATTCGCAAGCGCTACGAGAAAGAAACGACCCTCGTGCCCCCGATCGTGCGTCGCGCGATCGTGGACGCGAAAAAGCGGGCCCACGCGGGCGATCACGTGCTCGTCTACCAGACCTCGACCACCGACTCGCGCCTGGTCGACGAGCTCAACGCCGTCGAGGACGAGAAGTTCGTGGTGTACGGGCTTCGCAAGAACGCGCGCCGCGGCAATTGCACGTTGAAGGAATTCAGCGAAGAAGGTTTCGTCGAAGACCTCGCGGCGGCCCGGGCGGTCGTGACCAACGGCGGGCTGACGCTCATCGGAGAGGCCGTGTACCTCGGAAAGCCGGTCTTCAGCGTTCCGGTCGGCAACCAGTACGAGCAAATCCTCAACGCGCGGTACCTCGAAGAGCTCGGGTACGGGCTCGCCGCGGAAAGCATCGAGGCGGAGTTGCTCCGGCTCTTCCTTCGGGAGGCCCCCAAATACGCTTCGCGGGTGGCCAAGCACAAACAGGACGGCAACCGCGAGCTCTTCGACGTAGTCGATCGAGTGCTCGAGCGCTTCGCGCGCAAGGCCAAGCGATCGAAGCGGTCGCTGGAGGCGCTGGAGAAAGACGGCGACGCCTGAGGCCGGGACGAGGCGCGCGCGCCGTATGTAATCTGCTAAAGCGGTACCGTGCCCGCGGACTTGCCCATCTCGGTGCTCCCGCCGCCCCTCGCGATGGCGGTCGCGCAAGAGCCGCTCCCGTCCTCGTCGGTTGACGTCGCCATCATCGGCGGCGGAATCAACGGCTCGGGCGTCGCGCGCGACCTCTCGCTCCGCGGGCTCAGCGTTGCGCTCTTCGAGCGCAATGACCTCGCGTTCGGCGCAAGCGGCAACTCGAGCGGCATGATCCACGGCGGCGTCCGGTACCTGTCGCGGTCGCCTCAAGTGACCGAAAGCTCGTGCCGCGACTCGGGATACATCCAGCGCATCGCGCCGCACCTGCTCTTTCGCATCCCCTTTTTGATGCCGATCCGCCAAAGCGCCCGCGGGCGGATCGCGCTGGAGCTCATCGACGCCTATTTCCGGGCGTACGACGACTATCAACCGCTCAAACGCGGCGAACCGCACTGTCGGCTGGACGCGAGCGACATGGCGCGCCTCGAGCCGGGCCTCGTCGGGCCCGTCGTCGGCGGCATCACGTTCGACGAGTGGGGGGTGGACGGCGCGCGCTTGTGCGTGCTCAACGCGCTCGACGCCGTGTCGCACGGGGCGCGCATGCACCTTCACACGACCGTGGACGCCGTCGAGCGAATCGTAGGGAGCGACGCAAAGAGCGGTCGCTATTCGATGGTGGCGCGCGACCGGCTCACCGGGGAGCAAGTCCGGGTGCGTGCCCAGGTGGTCGTCAACGCCACCGGCGCATGGAGCCCGGTCACCGCGGCGCTCGGGGGACTGCCGCAAGCGCGGGTGCGCGTGCGGCCAGGCAAGGGAGTTCACGTCGTCCTCGATCGGCGCCTGACCAACTACGGCATCCTTTCGGAGGCGATCGACGGCCGGCAGATCTTCTTGGAGCCGTGGCAAAACATGAGCGTCCTCGGAACGACCGATGACGACTACTACGGGGACCTCGACGACGTGCGAGCCACGAGCGAAGAGGTGCGCTACCTGGTGCAGGGCGTGGCGCACGTGTTCCCGAGCGTGCGTACCGCGCGCGCCATCGGAACGTGGGCCGGCGTGCGGGCTACCCTTTACGCCTACGGACCGAACGAGGACGCGCTCTCGCGCGAGCACGAGATCGTCGATCACGCCGCCGACGGAGCGCCGGGCATCTACTCGATGATCGGCGGCAAGCTCGCGAGCTATCGCCTGTTCGCGCAAGAGCTGAGCGACCGAGTCGCAGGGCGTGACTTCGACGTCCAGGTGCCTTGCGCCACGCACGTGCGCCCCCTGCCCGGCGGTGACGGCATTCCCAACGCGCTCGAACTCGCCGAAAAGTACTGCATTACGCCGGTCGCCGCGCGCCGACTCGTTTACCGTCACGGCACGATCGCGCTGCGGATCCTCGAACGGACGGCGCGCCGTCCCCGCGAGCGAGACGTCACGTGCCCGTGCGAGCCCGTCCTCGAAGCCGAAGTCCGTCACGCGATTTCCGAAGAGATGGCGCGCACCGTCGAGGACGTCTCCAGGCGTACGCGACTGGGCCTCGGAGCTTGCGGCGGGATGCGGTGCGCGATGCGCTGCGGTCAGATCCTCGCCGAAGAAACGGGCCTTCTGCCGCGGAGAGGGCAAGCGCTCGCGGGCGAGTTTTTGGTGCGTCAGGCAAAAACGCGCATGGTTGCGCTGGGGCCGGAACAAGCACGCCAGGAGGCGCTCGCCCTCGCGCACCTTCGAGCCTCCGTGGGCGAGCTTTGAGGCACGTGCTGGTCGTCGGCGCCGGGGTGGCCGGAACGGCAGCGGCATTGGCGGCCGCCCGCGCGGGCGCGCAAGTGTCGGTGCTCGACGGCGGAACCGGGGCATCGACGTTGGCGACCGGGGCAATCGACGCCAACCTCTGGCCACGCGCCCCGACCCGACCGGCCCCGATTGCCGCCGCGACCCACGATACCCTCCGTTCACTCGGTGGATACACGCTGCCGGACGCGGGCGCGCGTCTCTTGACGCAGTCGGGGATGGTGCGGCCTGCGCGCGGCCACGACGATGCGCTGATCGACATCAAGCCCTTCGCGAGCGTCCGCGTCGGGGTCGTCCGGTGCGAACGACCGGGGTGGGACGCCGATGCGCTCGCCCGAGCGTGGGGCGAAGGATTCGAACCGCTCGACGCGCTCGTCATGCGCTACGCCGACGAGCGCATGCTGCCCGACCCCGACTTCGCGATGCGGCACGATGACGAAGCGCGCCTGGGCTGGCTCGCGGAACGGCTGCGCGACGCCCTGGCGCGCACCGGCCACGGAATCCGAGCGGTGGTCCTCCCCTCTTGCCTCGGCGTCGAATACCCCAGAGCGCAAACGCTGTCCGAACGGGTGGGCGTCCGGTGCGGGGAGGCGATCGCTTCGCCCGGCGGTCCATCGGGGCTTCGTTTCGAGCGGGCGCGCGACCGCGCCCTGGCCGACGCCGGAATCGAGCGCGTGCAAGCGCGCGCGACAGGCGTCGACCGAAAAGGAAACGTTTGGCGGGTCGCGACGGATTCAACCGCCGACCGGTTTCTGGAAGCCGACGCAGTCGTCCTCGCGACCGGTGGTCTCATCGGGGGGGGAATCGACTACTCGCCTGCGGAATCGATCTTCGCGTCCGCCCTTCCACCCTTCGCGCGCCGTCCTTTTCGGCTGACGGTCGACGCGCCTGCCGTCCTCGGAGCGCACGGCGCCCCACTCGAGCTTCCGAGCACCCTCTTCGGCAGCCCGCCCGAATCCGTCGTCTGGCCGGGGTTGGACGACTCGCTCATGGATTGCGTCGGCGTACTCGCCGACGCCGACGGGCGGACCGAATCGGGTCTTTTCGCCGCGGGCGATTTGCGCGCAGACCGACCTCGCGCGTGGCTGGACGTCCTGGCGACGGGCGCGGCCGCCGGCGCAGCGGCCGCGAAGACCGCCCTCAACGCATCGGCTGCGACGCAAGTGCCCGCTGAAGGACCTCCCATCCGACCTTGAGCACGGCGTCGCTGCCTTTCTCGGGATCGTCCGGGACGTTGCGCGCATCGCTCCTGCTGGGCTCCGGCACCGGGGAGGCGGCGTCGGCCGCCACGACGACGACGTTCGAACGCACCGCGGGCCCCGCGGCCGACTCCGGCGCGAGGTGACCTTCTAGATCTTTTTCGCGGTAGGAGACCGACCCCTCGTTCTTCTTGATCTCGACGGCGACGTCCGGATGGACTCCGTCGGCCTGAATCGCGTGACCGCCCGGCGTGTAGTAGCGCGAGACGGTCAAGCGCATGCCGGCGCCGCCCGGCAGTGAGACGATGGCCTGAACGCTTCCTTTTCCGAAGGTCGGCTCGCCCACGATGCTCGCGCGCTTGTGGTCCTGCAGCGCGCCGGCAACGAGCTCCGATGCGCTCGCCGTATACTGGTTGACCAGTACGACGCACGGCGGGTCGACGAACGCGCCCCCCGACCGAGCCTTCACTTCGTCCACGATGCGCCCGCGGTGGCGCGCGGTGTAAATGACGCCGTCGTCGAGAAACTCGTCGGCGACGTCCGCCGCCTGATCGACCAGCCCGCCGGGATCGCTGCGTAAGTCGAGGATTGTCCCCGCGAGCCGCCCACCGGCCCGGGCACGGAGCCTGCTCGCCGCATCGAGGAGCTCGTCGTGCGTTCGCTCTTGAAACTGCTTGATGCGCACGTACGCCACACGGCCCGAGAGGAGCTTGGCCGCGACGCTCGGGACGCGGATCACCTCGCGCACGAGATCGAACGACAGGAGATCCGGCACGCCCTGGCGCCGGACGCCGATCTTCACGTGGCCGCCGGGAGCACCTCGCAGATGCTTGATGAGTTTGTCGAGCGGCTGCGAGGTCGCGTCCCTGCCCTCGACGCTCACGATGACGTCGCCGCTCGCGATTCCCGCTCGCTCTGCAGGAGACCCCTCGATGGGAGCGAGCACGACGATCTGGTCGTTTCGCGTTTCCACTTCGATACCGATACCGCCGAACTGCCCTTGGGTATCGCTTTGGAACGCCTGGAACTCCTCGGCGTCCATGTAGCTCGAGTGGGGGTCGAGCTCGGCCACCATCCCCTTGATTGCGCCGTTGACCAGCTTGGCGCGATCGACCGCATCGACGTACTCCCCCTCGACCTCGACGAGCACGCGCCCGAGCTGCTCGACGGCGCTGTAGGGCGTTTCGCCGCGGGCCGCGTGAGACCCCCCGCCCAGGGCCGTCATGCAGGCACCTCCGGAAAATGCACACATCGCGAGAAGCACGCCCTTGAGCCCGACGGGTCGCATTTCCATGCACCGTAGCCGCGCCGCGCGCCGTTTTCGACCGGACGGGGCCGCGCCGGCCCGGATCAAAAAGTCGCACGACCCATGCGAAGAAGTTTTCTGCGGCGGCCGGGACCTTGTAGCCTGCGGACGCTACCTTGCTCAGCTTGATCCCCTCGTAAGTCAACCGACGATCGAGGTATCCTCGTGAAGGCAAGCGCAGCGTTTCCCGCACCTTTCCGGCGGCCTACACGAAGGAGGCTCCCCTTGGCGACGAGTGAGAAGGAACCGATGGCCAACCTGCCCGGCTCGAAGACCGACAAGCGCAAACAAAGTCTCTACTTCCCGGAGTCGATGCTCCAAGAGATCAAGGAAGAGGCGGCTCGGCTCGACCGCTCCCTTTCGTGGGTGGTCCAGCGCGCGTGGAAGATTTCGCGCGTGGAGATCAAGAAGCTCCCGAGCGTCAACGATGTGGAAGGGGGCGAGGACGAGGAGGGGGGCTGAGCCAGGCGAAGGACCGAACTGGCGGAACAGTTCCACCCGAAGGGGCGCGGACGGACGATCGAACTTCGTTCGCGCTCGCCGGGGACGGCACCCGTTTGTTCGTGCGCACGAGGACGAGCGCGCACGCGCCAGGTGAGGTGCATGCTCTTCTCAGTGATGGAATCCTCTGCGACGGATTCATCTGGAAGTACCTATGGGAAGAGCTGGCACCAGTCGTTCCGCTGGTGCACTGGCATTACCGGGGGCACGGGCGTAGCGCTCCCCCGGCCGACCCTGGCCGCATCGACATCGCGGCGCACGCCGACGATCTCGGGTCCGTGCGCCGGCACGTCGGTGATCCGCCTTGCGTCCTCTTTGGCCACTCGATGGGGTGCCAGGTCGCTCTCGAGGCCTACCGCGCCCGACCGGAGAAGGTACGCGCGCTCGTACTGCTGTGCGGGAGCTTCGGAAATGTAACGAGCACGTTCCACGGCGTTCCGGTGCTCGAACTCATCCTGCCGAAGCTGCTCGACCTCGCGGAAAAGTCGCCGCACCTCGTGCGCGCGGTGTGGAGTCGGCTGCCCCCTCAGCTCGCCCTGAAGATCGCCCTCAAAGCGGGCGAGATCGACCCGGAGCGGGTACACCCCGAAGACGTGCTCCCGTACCTTTCGCACATGACCGACGTCGATTTCCCGATGTTCTTGAGGATGCTGCGCGCGGCCGGAGAACACACCGCGGGCGACCTCCTGGGGCGCATCGAAGTTCCCGTCTTGGTGGTCGCCGGGGAGCGCGACACGTTTACGCCGCCATTCCTGGCCACGGCGATGACCGAAGCGATGCCGCACGGCGAGCTCCTCATGGTTCCACGCGGAAGCCATGTGGCCCCGATCGAGCAGCCGCAGCTCATCAACGATCGGATCAAGAAGTTCTTGAAAGAGCAGGTGCTTTGCCCATGAAGATCGCCGTCCTCGGCGCCTCCCAGGGCACCGGCGCGGAGGCCGTGAAAGTTGCGCTCTCCCGCGGGCACGACGTGACGGCGTTCGCGCGTAGCCCCGAGAAACTGACGCTGGATCACCCCAAGCTCACCAGGCAGAAGGGCGACTTCCACCGGCGCGACTCGGTCGATGAAGCGGTTCGCGGGCAGGACGCCGTCATCATCACCGCCTCCGCCACCGGCCTGAAAGGGTTCCGTGAAAACCCGAACTACTTCTCGCAGGGAACGGGCTACGCCATCGAGGCCATGAAGGCCCACGGCGTTCGGCGACTGGTCGTCCTCAGCGCGATGGGAACGGGCGAGAGCCGCAAGCTCATGAACTTCCTGATGGACAAGCTCGTCGTCTCGTTCTTGCTCAAGGCGCCGTTCGAAGACCATGAGCGGCAGGAAATGCTCGTGCGCGACAGCGGTCTCGATTGGGTCATCGCCCGTCCGGGTCGGCTCACGAATGGGCCCGGCCGCAAAAAGTACGTCGTGAAAGCCGAGATCGCGCCCGTGCCCTCGTCCATTTCGCGTGCGGACGTCGCCGACTTCCTCGTGACCGCGGCGGAGGTCGATACGTGGCTTCGCAAGGCGGTGCAGCTCGGGGGATGACCGCGAAACCAATGGTCCTACGCCGCGAGCAATCAGAGCGACGCCTCGGAGAGCCCCATGCGCGCCGCGACTCCATCCCGGTACGCATGCCACATCGGGAGCGCCTGCTGGCACGTGTCGATGACCGCGCGTTCGTCGTCGGTCGTGTGAGCCGACGCGAGCACCATCCGCCATGCGTCCTCGCGATGCTCCCCTTCCACTTGCGCGTGCGCCCGCGACAGCTCCATCGCCTCTGGAGGGCAGCCGTAGTGTTTGACGAGGGGATGCGCCCGCACCACGTCCTCCCCACGGGGCCGTACGTAGTCACCCGCGAGCTCCGCACGCTCGTGGACGCTCCCCTCGACGAAAATCGTCAGGAGGGCGAGACCCGCTTGCCAGGGGGACGCGCTCGATCGCTCCCGGAGGAAGTCGCGATAGCGAAGCGCAGCAGGGTGCAGCCACGGGTCGTCGTCGACGAACGCGTCCGCTTGGAAACCCAGCCCGGCCATCATTCGCAAGAAGAGCTTCGGATGCGCGGCCGTACCGGATAGGCCGCCGGTCTGCTCCTCGTAGAGATTGCGCGCGAGCGAAGCGCGTACTTCGTCGATCGGCGGGACGATACCGAGCGTGCGCGCGAGCAACACCGGAAAGTCACGCACGTACACCAGGTACTCGTGGCGAAAATGGGTCAAGAGCTGGCTGCACGCGAGCCCCGGCCGGGTTAGCGCCGGGTACGCCCAGTGATGCTTTCGGTCCATGACTTGGAGGAGGGCCTCCCGAATGGACAGCGACGACGAAATCACCCGCGCACTGCAAAAAAAACAGCGGGCGGCGCTTCTGAGCAACGCCGCCCGCTTGGGGTCGTTCCTACCACCTGAGCCGTGTGCCGGACGACATGAACCCCTAGCCAACGGCTAGGTGGGAAGCGCTGACCGCGCTTAAGGCTTCCGAGTATTGTCCGCTCCGTCGGAGCGGCCCGGCTTGCACACCGAGCGGTCATAGCCTCCCGGGTTCGTGGTTGTTCGGGATCCATGTGATGCCGGCAGTCACGTACCCTGCAGAGGGAACAATCGGAAGATACCATCGGTACCCCGACGGTCAACGAGCCCCAAAAACTGGGCCAACGGCGAGAGGCGTGCCTACATCCTTCTCCGCCCATGATGACGTTCGACCCTGGACGCAGCTCACCTTCTACCGCTCCCGGCATGACGCACGGGGATTTGCGATTCGCCACGGCCGACGAGCGGGACGAGGCCAGCGTGCGCCTCGGACGAGCTGGAATGCTCGTGGCGGAGCTCGAGGGCGTGGGACCGTCGGCTCGCGGGCGACTCGCGGAGCTCATCACCGAGACCATCGAGCGAGAGCTCACCGCGCGGGGCGAGGCGAGCCCTGGCCTGGCCGACGCGGCCGACCGCGACGCTCTCCTCAGCGACCAACTTTTCCGTGCTCGGAGGTCCGGCGCAACGGGAATCGCGGTGGTGTTGGGACCACTCCGGGCAGCGACCGGCGCGATGGGTGCGCTGGATCCGAACGACTGCGCCACGTTGCGTTTTCTGGCGGGCGCAACCCGCGAGCGGCCTTTGACCGTGCTGCTGGACGCGCGTGACACCCAAACGTCCGCGTTCGGCGATCCGGTCGCGCTGAGCCAGCTTCTCTTGACGCCGCCTTCGCCGATGTCGCTCCCGCCGGCCCCGATCGTGCCGGCCCCCGCGGCCGAGGTCCCGAGCACCGATACGTGGCGCACCTGGACGCTCCAGCTCGCCGCGGCTCGCGGTCCGCAGCCCATCGCCGCGCTGGAGCAGATCTTCGCCGAAGCCTACGTACCGCTCGCGAACGCAGTGGTCGCGGGCCTCGATGATCCTCGGGCGCGCCGCGCGCGCGACGATTTCCGCAACACCTTCGCCGCGGGGTACGTGGAGTCGTTTCCGACGTTTGCAGCGACCACCAAGCGACCCCGAATGGTCCTCGACGTCCACGATGTCGCGGGGCGGATCGCGCGGCTCCACGGCGCCCGCACGATGCGACTGCTCCTCGTCGACGCGATGCGATGGGACCTTTCCCGAGCGATCCAAGCGCGAGTGGTCGCGAAGGTCGGTACCCGCGCCGCGCTCACCGACGAGGTCCTGCTCTGGAGCGCGCTTCCCACGACGACGAGCCGGCAGCTCGAGACGATCGCGCGCGGCGTCGATGCGTTGCGCGCGCCGGCGGCCGTCGAGCAGGAGGCGCAACCGCTACGCGGTCGCAATGCGGAGCACGTCCGCCGTATGCGGGTCGGGCCGCGCGAGCTCCACAAGCTCGACATCGTCGAGTCGCGCGTTCAAGCGGCGCGCGGCGATCTGATGCGAGAGCTGCCGGACATTGCCGAGGCCGCGGCTGAAGCCGTCGCACGCCACGTCGAGACGCTCGCTCCGCGCACGCTCCTCTTCGTGTTCGGAGATCATGGGTTCACGATCGACAAGAGCGGAGTGGCCTGTCAGGGCGGCGCTTCGCCCGAAGAAGTCCTCGTGGGCGCGTTCGCGCTCCTGGTCGGCGAAGTCCACTAGCCGAACGTGAGAAGCGCGACTCGTTTGCTATTGTCACGCATGAACTTCGGGCGCTTCGGCTTGGCTTTGCTGATGCTGATCGGATTGCTCGAGAGCACTCGGGGATGCAGCTCGGACAGCGGCGACGGGGGGACAGGAGCCCGGAACGTCAATGGCGCAGTGACCGACGCGGCCGGGGCGGGCGTCGACGCGACCAATGACGCCTGGCGGGGAGGCGGTGCGACGACCGACGGCGCCTCGATGGTCTCGAGTGGGGACGCAGCGAGCGGGACGCTGGACGCTCAGGGCGAGACCGCGGCCGCCGCCGTGACCGACGCGAGTCCTTCGAAGGGCGAAGGCGGCAGCATCGGCGCGGCCGACGCCGCCATCGGCGATCCGTGTTCGTCGCGCGCCGGACTCCTCTTCTGCGACACGTTCGAGTCGGCGACGGCGACGCCGGCCGCCCCCTGGTCGACTTCGACCATCGGAAGTGGAACGGTCACCGTCGACGGCACGACGCCGGCCCACAGCGGGACGAAATCGATTCACGTGTCCGACGGCGACGGCGACTACGACACGCTGCTCGTGCTCCACGATGCGTCGCTACTCCCCGCGCAAGGAGGACGTTTCTACCTTCGCGTCTTCATTCGCCTCGGGGCGGCGATGAGCGCGGGTCACAACACGTTCATCTTGGGGGATCTCTTTGCCTCGACCGGGCAAGGCAACAACCTCCGCCTGGGGGAAGACTACCAGATGCTCATGTACACCGTGATGGGCGACGCGCACGGAGCCCTTTCGAACGCCGCCTATTACAACGACGGAATGCTTCCCGGGGTCCAATTCGCTCCGCAGACGTGGACTTGTCTCGAAGTCTTGCTCGATTCCAAGAAACCGGAAATCGACGTCTGGGTGGGAGGCGTCGAGGTTCCGGATCTGCATCACACCGACTACCCGATCGACGACTACGACGACTTGAAGTTCGGGTTCGAAAAGTACGCAGGGCCCGCCGTGGACGTGTGGTACGACGACATTGCGATCGGGACGCAGCCGATCGGATGCGACTGAACGACCGGCTTCGTCCACTTCAGTCCGACCGGCGCCCATCGATCCGAGCTGGGACCGCCCTTGCGCCGCGCTTGGACTTGCGCGCACGGCGGGCGTATGCCACGCGCGTGCCCATGGCCGGAGGCTTCTCGCCGCTCCTTTCCCGCTGGCTCGCGCGCGCGAGCGACGATCGCGTCGTGACGTACGACGCGGGCGGCTCGACCACCTGGCGAGACGCTGTGGCTGCGTCCGAACGCACGGCCGCCTCGCTGCTCGACGGGCGCGCATCGCTCGACGGCGACTCAATCGCGCTGCTCGTCGCTCCCGGGGCGAGCTTCGTCGCGGCCTTCTTTGGCGTGCTTCGCGCGGGTGGCACGGCCGTGGTCCTGTCGCCGTTGCACCCGCCGCCAGAGACGAAATTCCTCTGCGACGATGCGCGCGCGCGCACCGTCGTCGCGTCGGCCGACCTCGTGGACCGCATTGCCTTCCTCGCACCCGAGCGTCGCATCTGGACCGCCGAGGACGCCGCGACGGGCCGGAGCGGCCAAGTCGCGGCCGATCCCCGGGAGGGCCATCCGGCGCTCCAGCTCTACACGAGCGGTACGACGGGCAAGCCCAAGGGGGCGGTGCTGACCCACTCCAACCTTGCCGTGCAGCAAGGGCTCCTCGGCCAGGCCTGGGGGCTTCGTGAGGACGATGTCCTCCTGCACGTTCTGCCGCTGCACCACATGCACGGCCTCGCGATCGCGCTTCTCTCGACCATCGGCGCCGGCGCCGCCACCCGGTTTGCCGGTGCCGGCAGCAGCGCGCGCTTCGACGCGGCCGCGACATGGGACGCGATGGAATGCGCGAGCGTCTTCATGGCCGTGCCCACTATCCACGCGAAGCTCTTCGCCGCTTTCGACGCCGCCGACGGCCCGACGCGCGCCCGGTGGAGCCGGAGCGCGCGCGCACTTCGCCTGGTCACGAGCGGCAGCGCGGCGCTGGCGGTGGCCATCGGCAACCGCTGGCTGGACCTCACCGGCGCCTACCCGCTCGAGCGATTCGGGATGACCGAGATCGGCGTCGGGATGAGCAACCCTCTCGCCGCGCCCGGGCGCCGGCCCGGAATGGTGGGCACGCCGCTGCCTACCGTGAAGATGCGCGTCGTCGACGAGGTCGGCCGGGCCGCCGAGACGGGCGAGCTCTGGATCGCCGGGCCGAGTGTCTTCGAGCGCTACTACGATCGCCCGGAGGCGACCCGCGAGGCGTTCGTTCTGGAGGGCGGCGAGCGATGGTTCAAGACGGGCGACACCGTCGCCTGCGATTCCGACGGATTCGTCCGCGTCCTCGGCCGGACCAGCGTCGATATCCTGAAGAGCGGCGGGTACAAGCTCAGCGCGCTCGAGATCGAGGGCGTGCTCCTCGAGCACGGCGCGGTCGCGGAAGTCGCCGTCGTCGGCGTCCCCGACGCGACGTGGGGCGAGAGGATCGTCGCTTGCGTGGTCCCGCGGGAAGGGAGGGAAGAAGAGTGCGGCGAAGAGCGGCTCCGCGCGTTCGCCAAAGAGCGGCTCGCGTCCTACAAAGTCCCGCGAGAGGTCGCTGTCATGGGCGATCTTCCGCGCAACGCTCTCGGGAAAGTGCTGAAGCGCGAGCTCGCGAGGAGACTGACGGACTGACCTTAGAGCCCGCGCATGGCCGCGCGCAATTCGTCGCTCTTCGCCAACCGTCCGTCGACGCGCCAGACGACGCGCCCCAGTCGATCGAGCACGACGGTAACAGGGACGGCTCGGACGTCGCCGAACGCACCGGCCCCGGCCAAGGTCGGCGCGTCGGCCAAGGCCACGGGAAACGGGATGGACAGCGATTTCTTGTAGAGTTCGACGATCTCGCGGCTGTCGCGACCGTCGACCGCGACGACCGCGTAGTGGACGCGATCGCCGTCGTTTTTCGCCATCGCCACGAGAAAGTCGACCTGCGCTTGGGCCGCGAGACTCGCCGTCGTCATGAAGGTGAGCACGGTCGGCTTGCCGCGCGTCGCCTCGGCGCTCATGGGGCGCTCGTCGAGCGATTCGAACGCAAAGTCCACGGGGCCCGACAGCCCCCCGGCGGCGACGAGCGGCGCGTCGTCGCGCCCGACGGGGCTCGACCGCGGGGGGCTCGCCGGCGCGCACGATGCCGCGACGAGAACCAGTGCCGCCGACAGGGCCGCAGCCTCAATCGTCGCTTTTCTGCCCGATGAACTGATCGTCACGGTCCGCGAAGAGCACATTGAACGTGGTGAGCGTTCCGTAGCACCCGGTCACGTACTGCTGAAGCTGGACCTTTTCGTCGTCGGCGAGGCGGGGGTGGCTGTTGATTCGCTGTTCCAGCACCCGCAGTTTGTCGCGGATCGTAACGATCTTCCGAAAGAGCCCGTCGATGGGGATTCGCTTCTCTTGAAGTCCCTCTTTGCCGGGCTTGAGGATCATCTCGCCCCCGATCCACTTGCCCGCGATCTCCACTTCGCCCACCCCGAGCTCGTCGCGGATCACGTCGGACAGCACCCGGCGAAATTGTTCGGCATCCATCTCGAGTAAGTCCTCCGGAATAGAAAGGGGGATCGCCGCGTCGATGGCAATCGGTCCGAGCGCCGAGGTCGAAGCGCGCGGTCGGGGCCGAGGGCGCGGACCGGACGTACGGGCAGGCAGACGGGCTTTGAACTCGCCTCGCCGAACCCATTGAGAACACGTACTGGTCTCGTAGAGAGGGGACGGCCAGACGCCGAGCAAACAGTCGCCCGCACGCCGGACCTCCCCGGCGTCGTCGATCTTCTCGATGACGCGCACGAAACGGGCACACGTTCCGCAGCGGCGTTCGAGGTCGTCCGGCATGTCGCGCCCGGACGAGTTCTATCAGGGCCTCGGAGGGACGGCATCCCCATCTTCGTCCAGATGAGGGCCGAACAAGTAAGCAAACGACGCGAGCGCAGAGTGGAGAGGTCGCTGCGCGCGCTTGTCGGCCAGGATCGCGTGGGCGAGTTCTTCCACGACGATGTGGAGGGGCGTCGGTTCGACGGGAACTCCATGGACTTCGCACAGCGCCGGGAGATCTCCCGCGTGGCAAAATGGGTCGTGGCGCACGACGAGAAAGCCGCCGCTCGGCGTATAGCGGCAGGTGAGGACCTGCACGAACTCGAGGTACAGCGGGGCGACGAGAACGCAAGCGTGCGTTCCATCGCTCGCGACCCCGCGGAGCGCGATGGCGTCGTCGGGCCTGTCGATCCTCGGGTGGGGGTCGGCTGCAAGGGCTCGCTGAATGCGGCCTCGTCTCGCCGCTTCGAGTTCGACCGCGAGCAAAGGAGCGTAAAGCGCGACCGGCCGGACAGAGAGCAGAGGCCCGTCGACTTCGAGGGCGTCGAGCCACGCGTCCCGAGCCTCGGCCGGGAGTGATTCGTAGGCCAGGGCCGCCGCCGTGGCCGCCTCCGCGTCCGCTCCAAGGGCCGACAACCAGCTTCGCCACGCCGAGCCCACCCGTTCGTCGTCCCCGGCGCGATCCGGCGCGGGCGGGCACTGGAAGGGCACGCGGCCCGAGCCTTTCCTCGGCCCCTCGTCGTCGTCCTCGGTGCCCATCCGGATCGTCCAAGCTACCAACCGCACTTGCAACGCCGCAAGAGGACGCTGCTATGGTGGGCGGGACCCTCACACGCATGGCGTGCCACGGATGAACACCCAGGTGGACCTCGGCCGACAAGAGAGCTCCGGCGACGCGCCCGAAGTCCTCGCTCGATTTCATGCGGAGCTCGACCTCGTCGATATCGTCGCGCGTCAATTGAGGCGCCGCATCGCGCCAATGTCTCCGGTCGACGACTTGCGCTCTTTCGGGCGCGAGGGCCTCCTTTCGGCGGCGCGAACGTTCGATGAGTCCCGTGGGGTTCCCTTTCGCCGATGGGCAAACATTCGGATTCGGGGGGCGATCATCGACGGCGTTCGTCAGTGGGGCGAACTTCCGAGACGTCTTTACCGGGACCATCGCGCACACGAAGCGGGCGACCGAATGCTCGAAACGTACGACGAGGAAGACGCCTCGAGCGCCGCCAGGACGCCCGAGGATGCGGACGCTCGCCTGACCTCCTATCTCGCCGGAATCGCGACGGCCATGACCGTCGGGGCGGTGGCCGCGGAGTCGGCTGCGGGCTCCGCCGAAGGGGAAGCCGCGACCCCGGAGGACTTGGTTGCGAACGCCGAACTCTCGGATCGCTTGCGCGCAATCGTCGCCGAGCTCCCCGATCGAGAGCGCGCGATCATCGAGCGACACTATTTCGGCGACGAGACGCTCGAGGCCGCCGCGGCGTCGATCGGCCTCTCCAAATCGTGGGGCAGCCGCCTCCATGCCCGCGCAATCGAGAGCATCGCGCGGGCGCTGAGCAAGACTTAGTTCGCAGTGCCAAGCGTGCTAAGCGAACCGCGCATGACCGTTCGCGAGCGAATCGTCGTGGCCATGAGCGGTGGCGTGGATTCGTCGGTCGCCGCGGCCCGCCTGAACGACGCCGGGTTCGACGTCGTGGGCGTCACGCTCCACCTCTGGGACTATCCCGAGCCGGAGCCCGGGCAAACGGGCGGCGGTCGCTGCTGCGCCCCGGAGGACCAGTACGACGCGCGCCGAGTCGCCGATGCCCTCGGGTTTCCCCACTTTACGTTCGATCGCCGGGCGCTCTTCGCGCGGTCGGTCGTGGAGCCGTTCGTCGATGCGTATCTTTCCGGCGAGACCCCGAGCCCGTGCACGGCGTGCAACCGGGGGGTCAAGCTCGGCGAGCTCTTCTCCCTGGCGCGTCGTCTCGGCGCCCTGCGCGTCGCGACCGGGCACTACGCACGCATCGCGCGCGAGCCCGACGGGGCGGTCCGGCTCCGGGCCGCCGCCGACCGCGCGAAGGACCAGAGCTACTTCCTCTACGCGAGCCCGCGGGACTGGCTCGAGCGGCTCGTCTTCCCGCTCGGCGACTCGACGAAGGGCGAGGTTCGCGCCGAGGCGGTTCGACGCGGCCTTCCCGGCGCAGAGAAAGGCGAGAGCCAGGATCTTTGCTTCGTCGGCGGCGGCGCGCGGGCCTATGCCGACTTCGTCGCGCAGCGCGCACCCGATCGAGTGCGCCCGGGGCCAATCGTGGACGACGAGGGGCGTGCGGTCGGGGCGCACGAGGGGGTCCATCAATTCACGATCGGTCAGCGAAAGGGACTCGGCGTAGCCCTCGGCAAGCCCGCGTTCGTCACGCGAATCGACGCGGACGAGGGGACCGTGCACCTCGGCGGCGAGCAATCGCTACTCGCTCGCGGTGCGGAGCTTGCGGATGTGTCTCTCGCGGATGGCGTGGCGCTCCCGGCGCGGGCGCGGGTCCGGGTCCGCTACCGGCACGACGGAGTAGACGCAGTCGTCGTCGGTTCGTCGCGCAGCGGGGCGAGCGTCTTGTTCGACGGGCCGGTGCGTGCCATCACGCGGGGTCAAATCGCGGTCTTTTACGATGGCGATCGCGTCCTCGGAGGCGGCCGCATCACCGCGACGCTGTGACCGCAGGCGTCGAGCGAGACAAAGCGTGGGCAATGTCCCTGTCCGCGCTAGGCTGCCGGAGCGTTGAAGACACTCGCTTGCCTGGCGCTCGTCGTGTCGCTCGTCGCGATCGTTGCGCCGGGATGCGCGCTGGGGCAGGGCATCGGTTGCGTATCCGGCACGCTCGACGTCCAGGACTGCTGGTCGGGCGGGTTCGACTTGCACCCGGACTTTTTCGCAGCCGTGCCTTCGAACAGCGCCGCCCTCCAAATCCGCATTCAGCACGGGATCGACTTCGAGACGTTCAGCGACGGCCTGCTCATCCTCGTGGATGACGTCGGGGCGATTCGTGGATCCAGCCTGGGCCAGCCGTTGGTCGTCGGCCTTTCCCCCGCCGTGACGCCCCCCGGCGTGCCGGTACAGGCCGTGGCCAACCCGCCGCTCGTCCACGCGACGCTGTACCTCGAGCGCACCTGCCCGACGCAAGACGTCGCGCTCTACGCGATGGACGCGGTGAGTCTCGAGCCGGACGGAACGTGCAACCGTCCGATTGGAATTCCCGAGCCTCCGCTCCAGTGCGACACGGGCAGCGCCATGGCGGATGCCGGCCCGGCGCTTGGGGGCGATGCGGGCGCCGCGCCGGACGGCGGTCCCCTTCTTTCGACCGACGCGAGCACCGGAACGGCGAGCGACGCCGCACCGCCGCCGACCAACTCGTGCACCGACTTTCAGTCGACCGCAGTGTCGGCGACCGTGGCGACGAGCATGATCAAGTTCACCGCGCTCTTCGACGGAGACGAAGGCGCGTCGAACGCGGCGCAGCGGCGCACCGTGGCGGACTTCGACCTTTACCTCGCCGATCCGCGCGAGGGGTGCCCCGGCGGGTTGGGGCCTCCACCGCGGTGCCGCGGACACCTCAAGGGCCGGTTCGACTTCTATTTCGATCGGGGTCGTCCGGCGCAGCCGTTCCCCTGATGGGACACCCTGGCTCTCGCACACTTCGGGCGCAATTGACCATCGCCTCGCTGGCGCCTGGCGGCGACGGGGTTGCGCACGTCGAAGTCGACGGCGAGCGGCGAGCGGTGTTCGTTCCGCACGCCGCGCCCGGCGACGTGATGTCCGCCGAGGTCGACGCTTCGCAGCGACCGGCGCGGGGGCGCCCTCTCGAGCTGCTCGTCGCGGGCCCCGACCGCGTCAGCCCAGCGTGCCCGTGGTCGACGCGATGTGGCGGGTGCGATTGGATGCACCTGTCGGTCGATGGCCAGACGCGCGCGCACGTCGAACACCTGCGGGCCGCCCTGCCCTCCGAATGGAGGCAGACATCCATCCTCGTCCATCCAGCGCCAGCGGCGATCGGGTATCGAACCCGCGCGCGTGTGCACGTGCGTTGCAGGCGCGGGAAGGTCGCGGTCGGGATGAACGAGTCGAAGACGCATGACCCGGTCGACGTGGACGCGTGCGCCGTTCTCGAGGCGCCGATCGAGCATGCCCGCCGACAGGTTGGAGGCGTTTTCGAAGGTTCGCGCGGGCACGGCGAAGTCCAGATCGCTCTCGGAGCCGACCGAATGGCCGTACTCGATGCAACGTGGAGCGGCGAGCTCGACGCTCAGTGCTTCGCGCGTCTCGAACAGGCGGTCGCGAGGCGTGACCTCGCAGGCGCCCGCGTGACGATCGAAGGCGCCAGCCGGCCCGCGGTCATCGGAGACCCCACTCCGTGGGCGCGGGCTGCCGACGGGGAGCCGCTCCGGCTCGCTCCGGGCGGATTCGCACAAGCGAGCGAGAAGATGAGCGCCATCCTCGCGCGCCACGTCGCGGAGCTCGTGCGTCCCTTGCGCGTGGACAAGGGGGTCGAGTTCTTCGCCGGGGCCGGAACGATCAGCGTGCTTCTGGCGCGCGAAGTTGGCGATCTCGTCCTCGTCGAATCGAGCCGGGAGGCATGCGACGCGGCTCGAGCGAACCTCGCGGCCCGAGGGCTCACCGGGCGGGTCGTGGAAATGAGCGCAGAGGACTATCCGTGGAGCCCGGCGACGAAGCTTGCGGTGCTCGATCCCCCACGGACCGGCGCGCGCGCCCTTGCCGAGCGGCTCGGACCATCGCGGATCCAGCACATCGTGTATGTCTCTTGTGACACGCAGACATTGGCGCGCGACTTGAAGCTTCTCGCGCCCGCCTACGATGTGCGATCGGTGGCAGCCTTCGAGATGTTTCCGCAAACGAGTCACGTCGAGACCGTGGTGCTGCTCGAGCGCCGGCGCGGAGGGGCGCGCCCGTGAAGACCGCGGTCGATGAGCGCTTGCGCCGCGAGGCGAGCGCGTTCGTCTTGCGCTTCGCCTGCGAAGACTGCGGGCACGCGGCGATGGACGGGGAGCTCCTTTGCACGCTCGGCTATCCCCCGGCACCTCGCCGCGCGGCGCTCGACCAAGCGGAAATCGTGTTCTGCAAGGAGTTCGAGCTCGTAGGGGACTAGCAAGCCGTGCGGACCCATCCCCCGACGCTCATCACACTGGTGCGTGCGGCCATTCGCGACGACGGCCTCGTGCCTCCTGGAACGACCGTCCTTGCCGCTGTGAGCGGCGGCCCCGACTCGATGGCACTGCTTCACGTCCTGGCCCTGCTTCGGAAGAGCTTCGCGTTCGGCCTGTTTGCTCACGGCGTCGACCACGGGTTGCGACCCGAGGCGGCCGCCGAGCTCGACCTCGCCGAAGGCTTCGCCCGGACTCTCGACGTACCGTTCGACCGCACGCGCGTCAGCGTATCGCCCGGCGGAAACATCCAAGCTCGGGCGCGCGTGGCGCGATGGCAAGCGCTCGCGGCCGCCGCCGCCGCCGCCGGCGCCGCTCAAATCGCCACGGGTCATCATGCCGACGACCGGGCGGAGACGATGCTCATGCGCCTCCTACGCGGGACGCGCGCGCCGGGACTAGGAGCGCTCCCGCCGCGCGATGGAAACCGCGTCCGTCCGCTGTACCGCGCGCGGCGCGCCGACGTGGACGCTCACATCGCCCGCCACCACCTGCCCTATGCGGTCGACCCCTCGAACCGAGACCCGCGCTTTTTGCGCACGCGGGTCCGAAGCGAACTGGTCCCCGCGCTGGAGCGTCTGAACCCGAAAGTCGTCGAACACCTCTGCCGTCTGTCCGATGAAATCGCCCTTGGACTGAGGCCGAAAGACGGCCCCGACACGCCGAAAAAGGGGGCTCCGGTCTTGCGACAGGGTCGCCGGGGGTGAAGGTGGGATGGCAAAATGCTACGAAAATGGGGAAGGCAAACTGGATGCGATGTGACGCCGATGTTACGCATCATAAGGTAGTGAGTCGTTGAAGTCGCCAGGCATTGCTCGGGCCATCCGAGGCCGAAGCGTGCGAAATCCACCGAGGTCGACGTGAAGCAATCACACAAGACGCTGCTCCTTTGGGTCCTGCTTATCGTGATGTTCTTGGCGATCTGGCAGGTCCTGCAGCCTGGCGAGAGAAAACAGCAGGTCAGCTTTAGCCAGTTCATGACCCTCGTGCACTCGGGGCAGGTAACCGAGGTCCACATCAAGGATCACGAATACGGGTTCCTCCAGGTGCAGGACGGGAAGAACACCCAGAAGGAAACACTGGGCCCCATCGCGGACCAAGCGCTCATCGACGATCTCGAGAAGAAAGACCCCGCTGCCGGCCGTACGCCGAGCGACAAGCTCCAAGTCTTCTTCGAAAAGGAAGACTCGACCCCCTTCTGGTCCTCGACGCTCGTCACCCTCCTCCCGATGCTCTTCATCGGCATCATGTTCTTTCTCTTCATGCGCCAGCTCCAGGCGGGCGGCGGCAAGGCGATGTCGTTCGGCAAGGCGAAGGCCCGGATGCTCAGCGACTCGCAGAACAAAGTGACCTTCGCGGACGTCGCGGGAATCGACGAGGCCAAGGACGAGGTCGAAGAGATCATCGCGTTCCTCAAGGACCCGAAGAAGTTCCAGCGACTTGGAGGCCGAATCCCCAAGGGCGTTCTCCTGATCGGTCCTCCCGGCACCGGCAAGACCCTCCTGGCTCGAGCGATCGCCGGGGAGGCCGGTGTCCCGTTCTTCAGCATCTCCGGATCGGACTTCGTCGAGATGTTCGTCGGCGTGGGTGCGAGTCGCGTCCGCGATCTGTTCGAACAGGGAAAGAAGCACGCGCCGTGCATCATCTTCATCGACGAGATTGACGCGGTCGGCCGCCATCGGGGCGCAGGCCTCGGCGGAGGACACGACGAGCGCGAACAGACCCTCAACCAGCTCCTCGTCGAAATGGACGGCTTCGAATCGAACGACGGCGTCATCATCATCGCCGCGACGAACCGGCCCGACGTCCTCGATCCCGCGATCCTCCGGCCGGGACGCTTCGACCGCCGCATCACCGTCCCGCGTCCCGACGTGCGAGGCCGCGAAGAAATCTTGCGCGTGCACACCAAGCGCACGCCTTTGTCGCCTGACGTCGACCTCGAGGTCATTGCGCGAGGAACGCCCGGATTCTCAGGCGCGGATCTCGAGAACCTCGTGAACGAGGCTGCGCTGCTCGCCGCGCGTCAGGACAAAGATGCCCTGAACATGGCGGACTTCGAGCTCGCGAAGGACAAGGTCTACATGGGGACCGAGCGCCGCTCGATGGTCATCAGCGACGACGAGAAGAAGACGACCGCCGTTCACGAGGCCGGCCACACCCTCATCTCGGTGCTCATCAACCACCACGACCCCGTCCACAAGGTGACAATCATCCCGCGCGGCCCGGCGCTGGGCGTCACCTGGTACTTGCCGAAAGACGATCGGCACAATCTCTCGAAGGAGCAAGCCGAGAGCAGCATCGCGGTGGCGCTCGGGGGACGCATCGCCGAGGAAATCGTGTTCGGGCGGATGACGACCGGCGCGGGCAACGACATCGAGAAGGCGACCGAGATCGCCCGAAAGATGGCCTGCGAGTGGGGCATGAGCGAGAAGCTCGGGCCCCTCGCCTACGGAAAGAAAGAGGAGTCGATCTTCCTCGGCCGCGACTACGCGCAGCGTACCCAGGACTATTCGGAGCAGACCGCGCAAGAAATCGATCAGGAAGTCCGCGCGATCGTGCAACGGCAGTACGTGCGGGTGAAGGATTTTCTCACGCGCGACAGCGACAAGCTGAAGCGACTTTCCGACTCGCTCATCGAGCGCGAAACGCTCGACTCGGAAGAAATCGCGGCGGTCCTCGAAGGGCGCGAGCTGCCCAAGCGCGAGCGGGTAATCATCCCGACCTACGCCGAAAAAGACAAGGCGAGCAAAGAGAAGCGGCGCGTCGCGAGCATCTTCGGCGGGCCGCCGAAGCCGGCGACAAGCGGTAGCTAACGTCACCCCCCGGCCCCCTCTCCGCGTGCGGAGAGGGGGAGCAGCGCCGGTATCGCGAGATCCGCAGACACCCCTCTCCGCTTGCGGAGAGGGGCCGGGGGTGAGGTTCTCTGCCTCGGCGCGAGCCGCGCGTCGGGCTTCGTAACCCTGGCGAAACACGGGGGGGTACGGAGAGCGCGACGACCTTGCTCTCGCGTAGAGGTGGGACTACGTTCCCGCGTCCGAGCAGACGACACGCCGGCAGCATCGCCGCCGCGTGCTGCAACACCACCTGCTGAGGAGGCATTCGAAAATGGCCACGAAGATCGCCATCAACGGCTTCGGTCGCATCGGTCGCTGCATCGTTCGCGCGATTGCGGAACGCAACGTGAAGGATCTCGACCTCGTCGCGATCAACGATCTGACCGACGCCAAGACGCTCGCGCACCTGTACAACTTCGACAGCGTGCACGGACGGGCGTCGCACCCCTCCAAGGCGCTGGAAGCGGCGATCGATTTTGGCTTCTCCAAGCCGAAAGTCGTGGCGGAAAAGGACCCCGCGAAGCTTCCGTGGAAAGAGCTCGGCGTCGACGTCGTGCTCGAATGCACGGGCCTCTTCACGGACCGCGAGAAGGCAGCCGCCCACCAACAAGCGGGCGCCAAGAAGGTGATCATCAGCGCCCCCGCGAAGGGACAGGACGCGACGATCGTCCTCGGCGTGAACACCGAGGCGTACGACCCGGCCAAACACTCCATCATCTCGTGCGGCTCGTGCACGACGAACTGTCTCGCTCCGGTGGCCAAGGTTCTTCTGGACAACTTCGGCATCCAGCGCGGCCTGATGACCACGATCCATTCCTACACGAACGATCAGGCGGTCCTCGATATCCCGCACCGCAAGGGCGACCTGCGCCGAGCGCGCGCCGCCGCGGTGAACATGATCCCATCCACCACCGGAGCCGCGAAGGCTCTCTCGGAAGTCATCCCCGCTCTGAAAGGGAAATTCGACGGGCAGTCGATGCGCGTCCCGACGATGGACGTCAGCGTCGTCGACCTCACCTTCGAGACCGAGAAGCCGATCACCAAGGACTCGATCAACGCGGCGATGAAGAACGCGGCCGAGACTGCGATGAAGGGGATCCTCGACTACATCGACATCCCGCTCGTTTCGGGCGACTTCATCGGCGACCCGCACTCGTCGATCTTCGACGCGACGATCACGCAAGTCATCGGCGACAAGTTCGCGAAGATCTTCTCCTGGTACGACAACGAGTGGGGATTCTCGAACCGCATGGTCGAGCTGACTCAGCTCGTCGCCGCGAAACTCTGAGGGGGCTGGTCGGACGATGAGCAATCCGTTGCAGGGGATCCGCACGATCCGCGAGCTGCCAATCGAGAACAAGCGCGTCTTTCTCCGCGTCGACTTCAACGTGCCGCTCGATGGCTCGACCATCACGGACGACTCGCGCATCCGCGAGGCGCTCCCGACCATCAAGCACGCGCTCGAACGCGGGGCTCGGCTCGTCTGCGCCAGCCATCTCGGCCGGCCGAAGAAAGGGCGCGATGCCAAGTATTCGCTCGAGCCCTGTGCCGCACGCCTCGCCGAACTGATCGGGCAAGACGTCGCTCTTCCCGAAGACTGCGTGGGCGACGCGGCGAAGAAGGTCGTCTTCGACCTTCGGGCCGGCCAGGCGTGCCTGCTCGAAAACCTTCGCTTTCACCCCGAGGAAGAGAAGGACGACGAAGCGTTCTGTCGTCAGCTCGCCGAGCTCGCCGATGTCTACGTCGACGACGCGTTCGGCTCCGTTCACCGGGCGCACGCGAGCGTGCACGGCCTCGCAAAGCTTTACCGCGACCGCGGCTGCGGATTCCTGTTGGAAAAGGAGATCGCCTCTCTCGGCAAACTGCTGACCGCACCGGACAAACCGTTCGTCGCGATTCTCGGCGGGGCCAAGGTGAGCGACAAGATCGCCGTCGTCGAGTCGCTGCTCGAGCGGGTGAATGCGCTGCTGATCGGCGGCGCGATGGCGAATACGTTCCTTGCGGCGCGCGACCACAAGATGCAAAGCTCGCTCGTCGAGAGCGACAAGCTCGCGCTGGCGCGGACCCTGCTCGACAAGGCCCGCGAAAAGGGGGTCGACCTCGTCCTGCCCGTCGACGTCGTGGTGGCTGCAAGCACCGAGGCTTCCGCGGGCGAAATCGTGGGCGTCGACGCGATTCCTCCCGGAAAGATGGCGCTCGACATCGGGCCGGCCAGCATCCGAGAGTTCAGCCGCCGGATTTCGAACGCGAAGACCATCTTTTGGAACGGGCCGATGGGGCTCTTCGAGAAGACGCCCTTCGCCAACGGGACGTTCGCCATCGCCCGCGCGATGGCCGACTCCCCCGCGTTCACCGTCGTCGGCGGCGGAGACAGCGCGGCGGCGGTCTACGCCGCGGGCGAGGCCATCGCCAAGAAGATGAAGCACATCTCCACGGGCGGAGGGGCGTCGCTCGAGCTGGTCGAGGGCAAGAAATTGCCGGGGATCGAAGTGCTTCGGACGGGCGCGTCGTGAACCCCGGGCGTCGCCCGCTCATCGCGGGCAACTGGAAGATGAACCATGGGGGACCGAGCGGCGTCGAGCTCGCGACGGCGATCGTGCGCCTCGCGAGCGAGTTGCCGCACGTGGATCTCGTCATTGCCCCACCGTTTACGGCGCTCGCGGCCTGCGCCCACGAGTGCGACGGCAGCCGCGTCGAGGTCGCCGCGCAAAACCTCTACCCGAAGGACTCGGGCGCCTACACCGGCGAAGTCAGTGCGCCGATGCTGGTGGACGCGGGCTGCGGCTGGGTCATCGTCGGGCACAGCGAGCGGCGCCAATACTTCAGCGAGAGCGACGCCTTCGTCGCCGAGAAGGTGGTCGCCGCGCTGAAGGGCGGCCTTCGGCCGATCGTTTGCGTCGGAGAAACGCTGGCGGAGCGAGAGGGCGGACGCACACTCGAAGTGGTCGAGCGTCAAGTGCGCGCATGCCTGGCGGCCATTGCCTCGGCCGATCGCGAGGTGGCGATCGCGTACGAACCCGTATGGGCGATCGGAACGGGGAAGAACGCGGGTCCCTCGGAAGCGCAGCAGGTCCACGAGGCCATCCGTCGTTGGCTCGCGGAAAAGTCGACCGCGCTGGCGTCGCGTACCCGAGTGCTTTACGGCGGTTCGGTCAAGGCGGACAACGCCCGGGCTCTCTTCGAGTCGCCGGACGTGGATGGGGCCCTCGTTGGCGGAGCGAGCCTCGATGCGGCCTCCTTCACCGCCATCGCCCGAGAAACCGGTGCTTTTCGCCGATAGCGGCGCGATGCCGGCGTCGAGCGTGCTCGCGTACAGGAGTACGCTCCGCGCGCTCGCCGCCGGCCTCGCTTGCTCTCGACGAAAATCACGCGGTTTCTCG
>CAZVPE010000007.1:59726-64631 GCA_964628155.1 uncultured Polyangiaceae bacterium
CCGCGCGCTCGCCGCCGGCCTCGCTTGCTCTCGACGAAAATCACGCGGTTTCTCGATTTGAGGCTCGTCGCCCTTGGCCGAGAAACACGCTACTTAGGTCCCGTCCCATGCTGACCACCCTGCTTCAAATCGTCCATGTTTCCGTTTGTCTGTTCCTCATGCTGGTCGTCCTGCTTCAGCAGGGAAAGGGCGGAGGAATGGGCGCAGCGTTCGGTGGAGGAGCGACGCAGCAGGTCTTTGGAGGCCGCGGGGCGGGCAACATCCTGACCCGCGCGACGGCGATCTGTGCCGGCGTCTTCATGCTCACGAGCGTGACCCTGGCCTACGTCTCGTCCTCGGGCGACCGTGAGCTCAAAGCGCGCATCGTGGAAGAGCAGCGCAAGGGCAAGGGCAACGAAGGCACGCGGGTGAAAGCGGCCAAGCCGAAGCCGTCCGCTGCGCCCGCCGAACCGGCACCGGCAACCGAGGGGAAGTAGCCGAGGCCGCCCTTCTGCGTTGCGGTCAGCGGGCCCGTTCTTCGGCCGCGGGCGAGCGAACATGCAGGCCGCATTCGCGCTTGGTGGCCTCTTCCCACCACCAGCGACCGGCCCGCTCGTGCTCGCCGGGCAGCGTCGGTCGCGTGCACGGCTCGCAGCCGATGGAGATGAACCCGCGCTCGTGAAGCGCGTTGAACGGCACCCCGTTTTCGCGGATGTACTGCCACACTTGCGCGGACGTCCACCCAGCCAGTGGATTCAGCTTCACGAGGGGGACACCGGACGCACCGGAAAATGTCCGATCGTTTTCGACGACGGCAATCGCAGATCGCGTCGCCGGGCTCTGATCGCGGCGCTGCCCGGTGGCCCAGGCGCGAAGCGTGCCGAGCACCCGCCGCAGAGGCTCGATCTTGCGAACTTCGCAGCACTCGCCGTGTCCGTCCTCGTAAAAGCTGAAGAGCCCCTTTCGTTTCACGAACGCCTCGAGCTTGGGCGCGTCGGGAGCCAAGAGGTCGATCTGCAGGTTGTACCGCCGTCGCACCGCATCGATGAACCGGTACGTCTCGGGGTGCAAGCGCCCGGTGTCCAGGCAGAAGACGGAGAACGGGAGCCCGAGGCCCATCTCGCTTGCCATGTGCACGAGAACGACGTCTTCCGCGCCACTGAAGGCGATCCCGAGGGAACCGCCCCAGCGTTCGATTCCCCAGCGCAAGATCTCCGACGGATGTCGGACGGAGAGCTCGCGCGCGGTGGTCTCGACGTCCACCACGTCGGGCGCGTCCCCGCGGGCGCGCGCCGGAGCCAGTCGCTCCTGGACGAGCTTGAGCACGCTCTCGTAGACAATCGGCGCTTTCTCGCCGTCGTCCACGAGAAAGAAGGGCGCGAGGGTCACGCCGAGCCTGGCCCCGAGCTGCATCCCCGCGGACGCGGGATCCGATTCATCGGCCCATACGACCTCGTCGATCCGGTCCCAGAGTCCACGACTTCGTAGGAGTTCTTCGGCCTGGACGCACTTGCGGCAGGTTTCGCCGTTCGCCAAGCGCTTCTTCACCATCGTGATGTGCATCGGCCAGGAGGAGCATAGTGTCTCGGCGCAGCGTGTCACCCAAGCTCCCCGCCGACTCGACGCAGGGCGCCCCGCCCTCGCCCCGCCCCGTACCGTGGTGGAATCGGCCCGCGCTCGACGCGGCCGTTCTCTGCGCGCTCAAAGTCGTCGTAAGCGCGTGGATCCTTCGAAGTGGCTTCACGCACATCTCCGACGACGACTACGCGCGCACCGTCATCGCCCAACAGTTCGCGCACGCGCCGCGGCTCGACCCGAGCGGTACGAGCTGGCTCCCGCTGCCGTTCTGGGTGGAGGGGAGCGTCATGGGGATCGCGGGCCGATCGCTGCGCGTCGCGCGCGCGGTCGCCGTGTCGCTGGGCGCAGCCAGCGTCGCTGGCCCATATGCGGCGATGCGTGCAGTGGACGTACCGCGAGCGCCGGCCCTGGTGGGGACAGCCGTCGCGATGATTCTCCCCTGGAACGCGTGGCTCGGGGTCGCGACCGTACCGGAGGGATGGGCCGGCGCACTCGTGGCGGCGTCTGCCATCGCGATGGGCAGCGTGCGGGCGCGGCCTTGGGCTGCCGCGGCCTTGTCGATCGCCTCGCTTTGCCGCTACGAAGCGTGGCCGGCCTGCGCCGTCCTGGGCGCGATTGGATCCTGGTACGCGCTTCGCGGGAAAGACGCGCGTCACGAAGCGACATGGTCCCTCGTCGCCCTCGCCGGACCAATCGCCTGGATGGCGTGGAACGCCCACGCCCACGGGAGCGCCCTGCACTTCGTCGCGCGCGTCAGCGCATTCCGCCACGCGATCGGCGCGGCCGACATCCCCCTCCGCGACAAGCTGCTGGGGTACCCGCGCGCCCTGGCGGAAGAAACGCCGGAGGCAGCGGCGCTGGGCATCGTCGGCGCGGCGGGGATGATGGCAAGCCCCGCGCTACGCGCGCGCTGGAAGTGGGCGGCAACGACTTCGGGCGCCATCCTTGCGTTCCTCGTCTGGGGAGACGTGCAAGACGGAGCTCCCACGCACCATCCGGCGCGGGCTCTCGCCGCCCTTTGGTGGATCCTCACCGGCGTGGGAGTCGACGCGATTTTCGTCTTCGTTTGGCGATGGACCTGCGAGCGCAGCGTGTGGCGCATCGGCTTGTCTTGCGCGGGCGCCGCGGTGGGGATCGCTTGGTGCGCCGGGCTGCCGTTGCGGTGGGACGCTTCACCGGGACGGAGCGAGTCCGAGCTCCGCGACGTGCAAGTGGCGCGTGGCCTCGACATGCGGGCGCGCGGCGTGGCGTCGGCGTCGATCACGCCCTGCTCCTTCGAGCATTTCGCGCTCCTCGCGGCGTGGGGCGCCCCGGAGAATGCGGAGGTGCGGAAGCGGACGGGCGAGCCGCCGACGGATGCCTGTCCCAGCGTCGTGGAGCGGTGAAGGGGGGCCGGTCAGGCGCGGCGTTCGACGGCGACCAGGCGACGCTCGCGGTCGTCGACACGATCGTGAAGCGCGCGGTCTTCGCGGAGAAGGTCGCGGACATCGCGGACGGCGTCGGCCACGGCCACGAGCTCGCTCGCGAGACGTATTTCGGTGTCGGTCTGGCGGCGATCGAGTCGGTCAAGACGCAGGTTGGTTTGGTCGAGCCGCTCGTTTGTTTCGCCCAGCTGCGCGCGAACGCCTTTCACCTCGTCGCGGACGTGGGCGACCTCTCCGCGCACGCCCTTCACTTCGTCGCGAATGCCCTTCAGAATCTCGATGGTCCGATCGGTGCAAGTCATGCTCAACCCCTCTCTTGCTCGATGGCGGTCAGGCGACGCTCGACGGTTCGACTCCGGTCAGCGCGGCTCGATAGGCGCGGATCGCGTTGCTCGTCGAAGGGCGATCGAGGAACGACGCGAGCTGGTCGACGTCGATGCCGGGTAGCACTTCGCTCCGTTCAATCCGCTCGTACTGGTCGCGGCGCAGCGCATGGAGCTCGATTCGCCCGCGCCGCCAGTACCAGACCTCGCGCACGTTGAGCTTTCGGTAGACTTCGAGCTTGTCGATTCCACCCGAGGTCCACACGACTTCGATCGCCAGGTGCGGACGCGGGCGCTTCGTCGCGTCGCCGAAGATGTAGCACTCGTCGGCCTCGGCGCCGCGCTTCATGCGCTTGTTCTTGAGCGTCCACGAGCCGAGCGTGCTGAACTCCACGTTGCGCTCGAGGCACCAGACTTCGACGAGGCGACCGATCGTGCCTTTGAGCGCCTCGTGATCGAACGAGGGGCTCATGATCTCCAGCTCTCCCTCGAGGTAGGTGATGCGTGGAGCCGAGTGGTCGCCGCGGATCTCGAGGATGCGCTCGTAGTCTTTCCACGAGACGTCATGAAGGCGAACGAAGTGGTCTTCGCGAGACTCGTCGTCGTGGTCGAGGAGATGGGGTGCGGCGGTCATCGTTTCTGGCTCGCACAGTATGCCGTGAGCCGAGAGCAACCGCTATGCCAGGGGGGACTTGGGCGTTCTGCGGCGGGCAGGGCAAGGGCAAGGGCTGTCCTGGACGCCAGGCGGCCGGGGCCGTCAAACGCGACGTTCGACGGCGGAGGGGCGTCGCTCGCGGTCGTCGGCGCGGTGGGGCAGCGCTCGGTCCTCGCGGAGGAGATCGCGCACGTCGCGCACCGCATCGACCACGGCGACGATCTCGGTCGAGAGTCAATCGTGCTCAATGGGACGGAGCGAGGACGAGTCGCCGTGCCCGGGCATTCCGCGCATAAGGCGGCACGCCGACTCCGGCTCGCCCGACGTATGCCCGCCCTCGGAGAGTGGTTCACCACGTCACGGTAACTGGCATAGACGAATCGGCGGTCAACCCGTTGCCCAACTGGCCCCAGCCGTTGTAGCCCCAGCACGCGACCGCCCCGCTCGAAAGCAGCGCGCACGCGTGCTCGTAGCCAGCGGCAATGGCAGTCGCTCCGCTTAAGCTCGACACCCCCACAGGGACAGGCATCGACAACCCGGTGGTCGGCCCGTTGCCGAGCTGACCGTGGACATTCTCGCCCCAGCACCGAACCGTACCTCCCGAGAGAAGTGCGCACGAGAAGTGCCCGCCCGTTGCGGTGGCGCTGACGCCGCTCAAGCTCGATACCGGCACGGGGACCGATGATTCGTTGGTCGATCCGTTGCCGAGCTGGCCGGAACTGTTGGCGCCCCAGCACGCCACGGTGCCGTCCGAAAGGCGCGCGCAGGCATGGCCATCGCCCGAGGAGATCCCCACCACTGCGCCGCTCAGGTTAGAGACTGCGACTGGCGTTCCCGAGCCATTTGAGGTCGTCCCGTTGCCGAGCTCGCCATCACCGTTGAAGCCCCAGCATTCGACCGTACCGCTTGAGAGCAGCGCACACTGGGAGGAATTTCCTGCCGCGAT
>CAZVPE010000008.1:0-63294 GCA_964628155.1 uncultured Polyangiaceae bacterium
TCGCGCCTCGCGCTGCTCGAAACTCGCAGCAAATCCTCGGTCCGCCAAACCGTTCAGTGCTCTAGAGCACCGACACCCCGACTGACCAGAGGGCAGCCGGTGATGCGTAGCGATCAGAATCGACTGACCACTATCTTCGCGAGCTGCTCGGCGGCCGGTTGCTCGTCGGTGGACGGAAGGCCACCGTCCGGGGCACCAATATCCAACGTGGCAAACGCCGACCCGGAGAAGAAGAGCAAGTTGTCTCCCAAGACCGTCAGGCCGCCGTCGGCCGTGGCGACACACCAGAAGGCCGCGTCGCCGATGCCACTCACGGGCGTGCACGAAAATCCAAACCCCGACTGCGCTTGCTCGTAGGCGCTGTAGTCCGATGGTCCCTGCGTCGTCGGAAGGCAGACCACCTGGAGGCCGACCGAAAGACCGCCCGCGCTCGTATAAAAGCAGCTCGCCGTCTGCCCGACGGTGTCGCCGGCGGACCCGGACCCCGCGGTGTAGGTCGTTCCGAACGCCTGGTTCACGTCCGACGCCGTGAGCTTCATACACGCCGCGCCGCTGTTGCAATCCGCAGTGCCGCCGCTGCCCCCGGGCCCGCCGTCACGTCCGCTGCTGGAACCGGAGCTCGAGCAACCGATGACCCACGCTGCAGTCGCCACGAGCGGTCCAATGGACCTCATGTTCACGTACCTTTCCGCAGCGAGGCTATCGTAAACTGCGCGACGTGAGGGAGAGGATCCCCCTCGCGGTCTCGAGGCTTCAATCTTGTGGAAGGCCGGGAGAGGAGCGCTCGGGCGGAAACTCGAGTTCGAGGGCGGCGTCGATGCGCGCGAGTTCGGCGTCCACACGCGAAAGGAGGTCGGGCGCGCGCGACAGGTCTCCAGCTCGCGCCGCCGCTTCGAGCGCGCTCGCGAGGTCGGATGCCCGCATCGCGCCAATGGCCAAGAGGGCTATTTTCATGTTTTGAGAATGCCAAGCCGCTGCACCCACGTCTCCGGCATTCACGCGTTCGTGCAGGGCCTGCATCATCTGCGCGAACGTGCTCCGGAACGAGGTGACCACGTCCGCCAGGAGGGCGCGATCGCGGCCCAATCGCTCGAGCGCTTGGGCGAGGTCGAGCGGACCTGGCTCCGTCGACGCGATTCGAATGCGTCCTTCCGATGCAGCGCGTTGCGCCGTTCTGCACCTTTCGGCCGCGCTTTCCAAGACGCTCCGGAGCTTCACGCGCTCAATCGGCTTGCTCAGGTAGCCGTCCATCCCGGCGGCCTTGCATGCCTGGCTGTCGCCCTCCATGGCGTTCGCCGTCAGCGCCACGACGTGGACCCTCTCGCCCCCCTTCGTCGCCTCTCGTGCGCGAATCTGCCGAGTCGCCTCGAGCCCGTCCAGGATGGGCATTTGCACGTCCATGAGCACGAGATCGAAACGCTCAGAAAGAACCTTTTCGACCGCGGCCGCGCCGTCCGCCACCGAGGTCACCGAGCAGCCCAGCTTGGTGAGGAGCTTGGTCGCAATCGTTTGATTGACAGGGTTGTCCTCGGCGAGGAGCACGCGGATCGGAGTGGTTGCCAGGGCGATGTGCGGCTCGCTCGCGGCGGTTTCGTCCGCCGCTTGCGGCGCCGCCGAAACGAAAGGCAAGGCGAACTCGAACGCGCTGCCGCGGCCGGCCTGACTCTCGACTTCGAGCGCGCCTCCGAACAAGGCGACGAGTTCTTTGCAAATCGACAGACCGAGCCCCGTGCCGCCGAACGTTCGGGTGGTCGAGTCGTCCGCTTGGGCGAATGCCTCGAAAATCAACGTCTGCTTTTCTGGGGGGATGCCGATGCCGGTGTCGGCTACCCGCACGCGAATCTTGTGCGCGTCGGCTGGATCCAGGCGCACCGTGACGCGGACGGACCCCGCTGCGGTGAATTTCACGGCGTTTCCGACGAGGTTGACCACGATCTGGCGCAAGCGCACCGGGTCGCTGAGGATGGCGCGGGGTACGTCCGGTTCGACGCTCAAGTCGAATGTCAGGCCTTTCTGTCGCGCGCGGGACGAAAGTGGCCTGAGCGCCTCGTCGAGCAGCCCGAAAACGTGGACGGGCACTTGTTCGAGCGTGAGTCGACCGGACTCGATCTTGGAGAGGTCGAGGATGTCGCTGATGATTCCGAGAAGGCTTTCGCCCGAGGACTGAGCGGCTTCGATGAAGTCCCGCTGCTCGGCCGTCAGTTCGGTCTCCGCGGCGAGCGACAGCATCCCGAGTACGCCGTTCAACGGCGTCCGGATTTCGTGGCTCATCTTCGCCAGGAACTGCGACTTCGCTTCCGACGCGTCCACCGCACGTTTGCGGGCTTGCTCCGCGGCGTCTTGAGCAGCGAGAAGGTCGGTGACATCGGTGGCAACCATGAGCAAACGCGGGCCCCGATCGTCGACCGGATCGAGTCGCGCCCGCCGCGCGAGAAAACAGTGAATGGCTCCGTCGGCCCCCTTCCATTCTCCTTTTTGAACGCTGGGCGGTCCGCCGGCGAGCACGTTCGCGTCGGCGGACTTCGCGGCCGCGATGTGCTCGGGCAAAAGTCGCGACGCGTCGATATCCAGGCCGACGAGCTCCTCGGCCGTTCGGCCGTAGAGTCGAGCCGTCGCCTCGTTCACGAAGACAAACCGGCCGCTGGCCTCTTTGACGATCACGGGGCCGGGGAAAGCGTCCACGATCTGTCGAAGGAGCGACGCGTTGGCGCCTTCGCGCTCCGCCGCTTCGCGACCGATCGCGGTGGCGACCGCAGATGCGCGTGCAATGTCCCCCCGCGCCGCGGGGGGACCTGAGGGGGGCTCTCGGAGGGCCGGAACTCCCTCGAAAAGCTGTTTCAGCAAGTCTCTCTCGGCAGCGACCGTCGCCGCCAGCCACGCTCGACGCATTTTCGCTCGAAGCACGGCGCAGTCGCGCGGCCAGACCAATACATCGCTTGCGCCCATGTCGAGGAGGAGACCGACGCGCGACGCTTGCCGAGTGACGACCACGACGATTCCATCGCTAGGCGCGCCGGCTCGGGGCGGCTCTTCTCGAAGCGCGTCGAATACGAGACGAACGGTCGACGCGGCGTGATGCTTTCGGTCTGAGGAGACGACGAAGTCGCTGGCCTCGAGCTCGAACCGAATCTCGTCCGCGACGGCGCGCCAAGCCTCGAGATGCGTTTCAATCAGGATGTTCAGCGTCGGCTCCTTCCCGTGCCCCCCCGTGCGCCGCGCCTAGCCGGCCCCCTACCTGTATGCGGCTCAGCTCCGGTTTTCGTTAACCCCTTCTTGGGCCGCTATTCTTCCGCTGTCGGCGCCGGTCGCGAATCGAGCAGTGACGCCACCTGTCGCGCCACCCCTTCTACCGTCGTCGCCTGCGCGAGAAGCATCCGCGGGATCGCCCGCCCGAGCTCGCGCTCGAGCTGGTTGTGGAGCTCGACGGCCATCAGGGAGTCCACCCCCAAGTTCGGAAGCTGCTCGGTCAGCGGCACGTTCGATTCGGATGTACCGAGGATGGTCGCGAGCCGGCTTCGGACGAGCGCCTCGAGCATTGCGGCTCGCTCGTCCCGCGCCGCGGCTTGAAGCTGCTTTGCAAGCATCGAGGTCGCGACGGCCGCAGGCGAGGTCGGCCCGGAGAACGCGCCGAAGAGAGGAACCATGCGAAGCGCGGGATAAGCCTGGAAGAAGCGTTGCCAATCGACGTCCAGCACCACGGCATCCTCGGCAGCCCCCTCGTCGAGCAGCTGCCAGAGAGTGGCAACGGCCTCCGTGGGCACGAGGGGGCGAATCAGCTTGAGTACGGAAGCGCTGGTCGTGCGCGCCGCCATCCCCGAATCAGCCCACGGACCCCAGTTGATGTTGAGGGCGGGCAGTGCCATGCGCCGCCGAAGACCGGCGAGGGCGTCGAGGAACGCGTTGCCTGCCGCGTAGCTCGCCTGGCCGGGTGAACCGAGTACGGAGGCGACGGACGAGTAGGTCACGAAGAAGTCGATCGGCAGCTCTCGCGTTGCCAGGTGAAGGTTCCACGCCCCCGCGATTTTCGGCCGCATGACCGCCCGGCAGCGCTCGGCCGTTTGTTTGAGGACGATGCCATCGTCGATGACGCCCGCAGCGTGAAGGATGCCGCGCAGCGGCGGTCCGGCGGTCCCCGCGCCGCGTATCCAGGCCTGGACGGCGCCTGCATCGGCCACGTCGAGTGTTTCCTCCCGAACGTCGGCCCCTTGGGCACGTAGGGCGGCGATGGCGCTCGCGCCCGGCCCGACCGCGCGCCGGCGGCTGCAAAGCACCAGATGGCGCGCCCCCTGGTCGACCATGGACTGCGCCGCCCAGAGACCGAGCGCGCCCGTTCCTCCCGTGATGAGATAGGTCGCGTCCGCGCGAAACCGGCCGCCCCGGGGCGACCCGCTGCGAGCCGGCACGCGCAGAACAAGCTTGCCGGCGTGCTGCGACTGCGCCATGTGCCGGAACGCTTTGGGCGCCTCCGTGATCGGGTACTCGGTCACCGGCAGCGGCCGGTAACGCTTCTCCGCGACCCGCTCGAGCACCCGGTTGACGAGCGCCGCTCCTTGCTCCGGCCGTTCGCGAAACACGCGCTCGATGTCCACGGCGAAGAACGACAGGTTTCGCATGAACGGCTGCAGATCGAGCTTGTGATTCTGGAAGATGTCCTTTTTGCCAATTTCGACGAATCGACCGTAAGCCGCCAAGAGCGAGAAGCTCCTTCGCAACGCCTCGCCCGCGAGCGAGTTGAGGACGACGTCGACGCCGCGCCCTCCGGTGACTTCGAGAATCTCGTCGGCGAACCGGAGGGTGCGGGAATCGAACGCCCGAGAGACGCCCATCTGCAGGACGAGCTCGCGCCGGGCAGGCGTGCCGGCAGTGGCGAATATCTCCGCACCCAAATCGCGCGCCACTTGAATGGCTGCCATCCCCACGCCGCCGGCGCCGCCGTGAATGAGCACCGTCTCGCCCTTCTTCAAGCGAGCGAGGTCGCACAGGCCGTAGTACGCGGTCGCGAAGGCGACGAGCAACGACGCGGCCTCCGCGTCCGAAACGCCTTCGGGCACCGGCCGGGCAAACGCCGCCGGCGTGATCACGAATTCGGCAAATGCGGCCGGTGCCATCGCCACGACCCGGTCCCCACGCTTGAGCGAGGTGACGCCCTCGCCGACCTCGACGACCTCGCCGGCGCACTCGTCGCCATACCAGAGGACGTCGCCGGGTGCGGTCGGGTAAATTCCGAGCGCTTTCATCACGTCGCGGAAGTTCACGCCCGCTGCGCGTACGGCAATCTCCACCTCTCCGGCCCGAGGCGCGCGTCGCGGAGACGGGTTGAGCGCGAGCGCGTGGAGGACGCCACGCTGTGCGCTGTCGAGGCGGAAAGCCCCGCGCGGAACGGCCATCTCGGCGTTCGGCCGGGTGGCCGCGACCGCGGCGCGCCGTTGAAGGCGCGGAACCCAGGCGCCGGTCGCGCGCAGCACGAGTTGCTGCTCCGAAGAGTCCCGAGATAGATGGGCGAGGAGGAGATCGATCTCCGCCTCGCCCGGGTGCGCGGGGAGATCCACGAGCGTGCAGCGCATCTCCGGGTGCTCGCGAGCGAGCGTGCGACAAAAGCCCAAAACGGGCGCCTGGGCCACCGACACCTCTTCGTTGCCCATGGGGACCGCCCCCGCCGTCACGACCCAAAGGCGCGGGCAATCGTCCCATTCGGCTCCGGCGATCGCCTGCGTGATGTGGAGAACGCCGATCGGGCCCAGGTCCATGGCCGACTCGAGGTCGGCCGCGCCCGCTCTCGCGTCGAGAGCCCAGCAATTCAGGATCGCGTTGGCCTCCGGCATGTCTTGGCGGAGCTGGGCCAAGGCGCGTTTGAGCTCCTCCGGTCGGCTCGGATCGACGCGCGGTCTGGAGGGATCGCCGGTCTTGCTGGAATGGATCCGCGCCACCCGAGCGCCGGCCGCCTCGAGCCGCTTCGCGATGCGCTCGGCGACGCCGCCTTCGTCCGCGAGGACGATCCAGCCGCCGCTGGCAGCCAGTCCCACCGGATCGGTCTCGAGAGACCGCTCCGACCTCTCCCATTGCACTTGGTAGAGGAGCCCTTCTGCCGGAGACGCGGCCTCCGTCGTCGGGAGGACCTCCGCGGCCATCCCTTCGATGCGAGCGAGCTCGCGGCCGGCGGCATCGTATACGGTGAGATCGCTCTCGAGATGGACCGAGGTGCTCGCCCCGCGATTCACGCGGGCGACCACCCAGAGGTCCCCGGTCAGCGGGGCCTCCCGTTCGAGACGCAACGACCGCGTCCCCACCGGGACGAAGGTGCCCTTCGCAGCCTCGGAGGAGACCGCGACGGCGACGACATGGAACGCGGCGTCGAGCACGGCCGGGTGAAGCCACGACTGGCGCAGGGCGGGCGCAAGCGCTTGCGGCGCTCGAAGCCTTCCGACGGCCTCGCCGTCGCCGACCCATGCCTCGGCGACTCCCTGGAACAGGGGACCGTACGCGAGGCCGGAGGCCGCGAGGCGCGAGTAGAGCGCATCGCCTTCGATCCGCGTCCGGCATCGGTCGAGGACCTCCCGCCAGGGCTCTTCGGCGCGCTCCGCGCTCGTGTCCCGTACCAGAGCGACGGTGACGTGAGAGGACGAATGCAGCGTCCAGCCATTCTCCTGGGCGCTGCCCGCGGCATAGACCGCGACGGAGACCTCTCCGAGAGCGTCCGGGGTGGCGATCACGTGAACCGTGCAGCTCGTCTCGTCGCCGAGCGCGATAGGACGTACGAACGAAGCATCGCTCAAGGCGAGGGGGCGCCCCTCGGGCAAGAGCGTCCGTGCCGCCGCGAGGCCCATCGCGAGGTAAGCCGCCGCGGGAACGACGACGCTACCCTGGACGCGATGGTCGCTGAGCCATGGATGGCTCTTGAGCGACAGGCCCACCTCGAACGCCGGAATCGCGAGCGCGAGCCTGCGTCCGAGCAGCGGGTGGGCCTGCCCGCCCACCGTAGCGGCGCGCGATTGCGCCGCGGGGCGCTCTTCGTGCCAGAAATGCTCTCGATCGAACGGATACGTGGGGAGCGCCACGGCGGTCCGCTCGCGACCCGCATAGAAGCACTTCCAGTCGACGTCGAAGCCGCGCGCGTAGAGCGCGCCGACGGCCTCGACCAACGCGACCCGGTGGTGGCGCGTCCGCAGCGATGGAACGTACGCGTCCCGAGGGCCCGCCCCGCAGCGACGTCCGATGTCCGTCAGGACGGTGGCCGGGCCAAGCTCCAGAAGAACGGTCGGCGTCTTCGCGTCCATCGCGTGCAGCGATCGCAGTCCGTCGGCGAAGCGCACCGTCGAGCGGATGTGCCGCGCGTAATAGCTGGCCGACGGCGCCTCGCCGGGAGCGAACGGCGCGCCCGTGACGTTCGACACGAGCGGGATCGCCGGCGGCGCGTAGCGGAAATTTTTGGCGAGCTCCTCGAATGCGGCCAGCATCGGCTCCGTCCGGCGCGAGTGGAACGCGTGCGACACGGGGAGCGGCACGGACCCGACTCGGCTCTCTTTGAAGAGTTCGGCGATTGCCGCCAGCTCCGAGAGGTCCCCGGAGACGACCACGTTCTCCGGACCGTTCACCGCCGCGAGCGACAGCGATGGAAATCGGCCGAGCGCGCCCGTGACGTGGTTCTCATCCGTCGCGACGGCCAGCATGCCGCCGCCCTCCGGCAGCTCCTGCATCAGCCGCGCGCGCTCCGACACGAGCCGGAGGGCGTCCTCGAGGTCGAGCACTCCAGCCGCCGTCGCCGCCACGAGCTCTCCCAGACTATGGCCCAACACCGCGTCCGGATGGATCCCCCAGGATCGCCACGTGGCGAACAGCGCATATTCGAAGGCGAAGAGCGCGGGCTGGCCGTAGCGCGTTTGCTGCAAGCGCGCGCTCTCGGCCTGGTCGAATAGCAGGGCCACGAGCGGCACCCCGAGCAGGGGATCCAGAGTCCTGGCGCATTCGTCGATCGCGTCGCGATATGCGGAGAGCCCTTCGTAGAGTTCGAGGCCCATCCCCGTGAACTGCGATCCCTGACCGCTGAAGAGGAAGGCGATCCGGCGGCGACCCGGCGCGGGTGCGGCGGCCAGCGCCCCGGCGACGGTCTCGCCGGCCGCGAGAGCCGCGACCTTTTCGCGCAGCTCTCCGAGCGAGTGGCCGGATACCGCGAGTCGGTGCGCGGCGAAGTGATCGCGACCCAACGCGGCCGTGTAGCAGACGGCGCCCGGATCGAGGTCGGGTCGCCGCGCGAGATCGACCGCGAACGCCGACGCCAAGCCGCGGAGCGAACGCTCCGTGCGCGCCGACAAGCACAAAAGGTGCGCGGCATTCTCCGGCAGCGCGCGAACCATCGCGCGCGGCGCCTCTTCGAGGATGACGTGCGCATTGGTCCCCCCGAAACCGTAGGAGCTCACGCCGGCACGCCGGGGCCGCTCGCCGCGCGGCCAGGGGCGCGCCTGCCGCGGGATGACGAACGTCCCTTCGGTGAGCCCCATGAGTTCGTTCAACTTGCGCAAATGCAGGTGCGCCGGGATCTGCTCGCGCTCGAGCGCGAGAATGCTCTTGATGACCCCGGCGATGCCCGACGCCGTCTCCAGGTGGCCGATGTTCGTTTTGATCGATCCGACCGCGCACACGTTCTCCGGGGAACGGCCCTCGGAAAGCACCGCGGTGAGCGCACGCATCTCGATGGGGTCGCCGAGCGGAGTCCCGGTCCCGTGGGCCTCGACGTAGCCGATGTCCGACGGCTGCAGCCCCGCGGCGCGGAGAGCCGCGCGAATGACCGCCTCTTGCGCCTTCCCGTTCGGAGCCGTCAGTCCGTTGCTGCGCCCGTCCTGATTGACCGCGACCCCACGGATCACGGCGAAGATGCGATTGCCGTCCCGCTCGGCGTCCGCCAACCGCTTGAGAACGACCATCCCGCAGCCTTCTCCGCGCACGTATCCGTCCGCCGACGCGTCGAACGCCTTGCAGCGACCGTCGCTCGCCAACATGTGCGCGTGAGAAAACGCGATGCTCACTTCGGGCGAGAGCAGCACGTTCACGCCGCCTGCGAGCGCGACCTCCGACTCGCGCGAGAGGAGGCTGGCGCAGGCGAGGTGAATGGCCACGAGCGAGGAAGAACACGCCGTATCGACCGCCAGGCTCGGCCCGCGCAGGTCGAGAAAATACGAGAGTCGGTTCGCCGCGATGCTGTGCGCGTTGCCGACCCCAGTATAGGGATTGATGCGCTCGAGGTGATTGTCGAGCAGGAGCCCGAGATGGGAGTAGTCGTTGCCGCCGATCCCGACGTAAACGCCGGTACGGGTCCCCGCCAGAGAACTCGGCCTTATGCCGCCGTGCTCGAGCGCTGTCCATGCGACCTCCAGCAGCGCTCGCTGCTGCGGATCCATCTCGTTTGCCTCGCGGGGGGCAATGCCGAAGAATTGGGCGTCGAAGCGGTCGACTTCGTCGATGAATCCGCCCCAGCGCGTATTCAGTTTACCGGGAGTGCCGATGACCGGATCGTAGAGCTCGTCGACGTCCCAGCGACCGGGCGGGGTTTCGCGAATGGCGCTCTTGGCTTGAATGAGCAGGTTCCAGAGCGTCTCGGGATCCGGCGCTTGGGGCAGCCGGCAGCCGAGTCCGATGACGGCAATCGGATCCATCGCGGCGGAGTCGCTCGCGTGCAAGAGGTCACGCCCGTTCATCGCTCGCGAGATTCCGGGCGAGCGTTTCGATGGAGGGGTAGCTCCACGCCAGGGTCGGCGACAGCTCGCGCCCCAACCATTGTTCGAGGTCGCCCATCAGGATCATGGCGGCCAGAGAGTCGAGGCCGAACTCGACGAAAGGGCGCCTCGGGTCGACCTGATGGGGCTCGAGTTGGCGCATGTCGGCGATTTGGGCGATCAGCCAATCTTCGATTTGGCGCGCGGTCACGCGGGACGGCGCGGCCGTTCCCTCAGGGGGTCTATCGGAAGGCTTGTTGGTCTTGTTCATCGAATTTCGGGCCCGGAGAGCGACAGGGTGGAAGGACGGCTCATGCGCAACCAGTGTGGGCAAGCAGTTGTTCGGCGACGGCCTCGGCGAACCTCGGCGGCGGCGCCGACCAAGCCGGGTCGAGCGAGCGGCACACGCGATCGAGGCCGAGCGCGGCCCACTCGTCTCCGCCCCACCGCCCTCCGCGCAGCCATGCCTGGGCGCAGACCGCCGCGGCGTGGATCGCGCAGTAGCGGGACGAGAGCGCGAAGAGTTCCGCCGATCCGCGACCCGTCGCCCTCGGGAGCGCGGCGACGGCATCTTCGTCGCGCTTCAGGACGGCGAGAAGGCGGCGCATCGCGCCCTGGACGAAGTCTCGTGCGTCGGGCGCGCACGGAGTTCGCGGCGACGCATCGATGGCGGATTCGAGCGCCTGGACCGCGTCGTTACGACCGCGCGCAAGGAGCGAAAGACGCGCGAAGTCGGGCGGCGGAAGGGGCACTTCGGCGTCGACCAGCGCCTCGAGGCGGGCGTCGCGTCTCGTGTCGACCTCCGTTCGCGGGCGCATCGTGGAGAGCGCGTGGAGCTGGAGGCCGATCGCGTGCAGATTGACCGATGTGCTCCCGTCGAAGAGGCCCACGACCATCGCGTCGCGCAGGAGCTTCTGGAATACTCCGGACGAAACCTCTTCGCGCAGGTAGTAGCGCGCGCCGAGGACCGTTCCGAGGGCGTTCATCGTCGCTTCGATCGCGGTGGGCACGTAGTACTTGGCGACCGCGGACCAAATGCTGGCCTGTTCCGGGACCACATGCAGCGCGCGGGCCGTCGCGAGCGCGAGCGTTTCGCAGACTCGGAGATCGACGAACGCGCCCACAAGCGCGGCGCGCGAGGCCGGGATGTCCCAAACCGTGCCCCCGTAGAGCCGGCGCGACCGCGCGAAGCGAACGGTCAGGCGCAGGGCCGAGTCGGCGGCGCCGAGCGAGAAGGCCGGACAAAGCGCGCGCGTGACCATGAGCGCTTTCAGCGTCGTCTCGATGCCGTCGCCGAGAGCGCCCACGAGGCCTTGCGCGTCCACGCGAGCGCCCTCGAAGCGGACGCCGCTGATGTCCGCCGCGCGGATCCCGAGCGTGCGAACCTTCGGATGATGCGAAAACGTGCCGTGTTCGGCCCGGTCCTTCTCGAAGAAGAAGAGAGAAAACGCGCGGGGGCCGCCGCTCGAATCGGTGCGCGCCAGCACGGTCAGCGCGGCGCCCCGCGTCGCGTTGTTGATGAGCCACTTTTCGCCCGTCAGTCGATAGCAGCCGAGTTCTGCGCGGGCGCTCACCTCGGTTGCCGCGAGGTCCCCGCCGTGTGCGCGTTCGGTGAGCGCGAGCGCCATCGGCCGCCCGGCGACGAGCATGCTCGCGACGCGCCGCTGCAAGTCCGAGCCGCCGGAGAGCCAAACCGGCATCGCGGCGAGAAAGCACTGGCCGAATGCGATTGCCAGCGTGGGATCGCGCCGCGACAAGACGCGCATCATCGAGAGGGCTTCGTCGAAGGGCGGCAGCTTTCCGCCGAGCGCCGGCGGGACGAAGTACGCATTGAGACCCCAGCGGCCGAGCGCCTCCGCCGCCTCGGATGGGAAACGCTCCCCTTCGTCACACTCCATTGCGCGCGCGTACGAGAAGAGGCCGGCCGGTTCGTCGGGATCGCCCAGGAAGCGGTCGAGCGTCGCGGCTGGACCGAGCCCCGGGCGGTCCTCCTCTGCGCTCACGAGGCAACCCGACTGACGATCACCGTCGCGTTGCTGCCTCCGAAGCCGAAGGCGTTGCTCATCACGTGCTGCATCGGCACGGCCCGACTGGCCCCGGAGACGTAATCGAGATCGCACTCCGGATCGCGTTGCCGCAGATTGATGGTCGGAGGCACGCGCGCGTCGCGCAGCGAAAGGACGCAGCTCACGAGTTCGAGCGCTGCGCTCGCCGCGAGCGAGTGGCCGACGGCGCCCTTGATGCTCACGACCGGGATGTGCGCGGCCCGCTGGCCCAGGGCGCGCTTGATGGCCTCGGTCTCCACTTTGTCGCTCATCGCCGTCCCGGTCCCGTGAGCACTCACGTAGTCGACGTCGCCCGCCGTCAGATCCGCGGCGCGAAGTGCGCTTTCCATGGCCCGCGCCCGCCCCTCCGGGCTCGGCTCGGTCATGTGGAAGCCATCGCTCGTGGCGCCGTATCCGCGGAGCTCCGCGAGCACCTTGGCACCGCGACGCCGTGCAGAGTCTTCGGACTCGACGACCACGATGGCCCCGTGCTCGCCGAGGACCATGCCGGCACGGTCGCGGCTGAACGGCCGGCACGCCTGCGCCGGCGGGTCGATCGAGTCCGAGAGCATGTGCATGCTGTCCCACGCGGCGAGCACCCCGGGCGCGAACGGCGACTCGGCGCCTCCCGTGACCGCGCACTCGACGGCGCCGCTCTGTACGAGCTGGAGCGCCATGCCGATGGCGTGATTTGAAGACGCGCAAGCCCCGTCCACCGTGAACATCGGCCCACGGCATCCCCACCGCAGCGAAATGCTCGCGGCAGGCGCGAGATTCATGGACACAGGGATCGTGAGGGGATCGGCCCTCCCCGTCTCGAGGTATTTGTAGAAAAAGGTCTCCGACGAAGAGATGCTCGTGATGGACGAGCCCAAAATGACCGCCGTGCCCTGCAGGAGGTCGCGGTCGCGCGCGGCGTCCATCCCGGCCATCGCCATCGCTTCCTTCGCCGCGACGAGCGCGATCTGTGCCGAACGACTGAGCCTCTGCAGCTCCTTCGTCGTGAAGTGCTCCGCCGGCTCGAAGTCGGCAATCGGCGCTCCGACGTGCAGGTGGGATTCATGTCCCTGGAGCGCCGGAACGCCGTCCAGTCGGCGGACTCCGGATTCACCCGCGCACAGGCGTTGCCAAAAGCGTTCGACACCGCAACCGAGGGGCGTGGCCGCACCAATGCCGGTGATGAAAACACGCTTTCTCATCGAAATCCCATGGGCGCGCGACCGCTCTCCTCGCGCGCTTCCGCCCGCGCAGATGGAGTGAACAGCTCCCGAAGCGATGAATACGCGAAGACAGGTACGTTGCGTACCTTTTTTGCCCCCGCGCATGCTCGCGGACGCTTTGCCGACATACGCCACCTGTTGCGACTTTGGGCGCGACGAAAAAGTCGGATGCCGGCGCCCGGCGTCCGCCTCAGGTCGCTCCACCGCCGCGCGCGACGCACGTCTTCGCGCTCGCGGGCGCCCGGCTCACGGCCCGCAGTACGCGCCGCCCACCGCCTGCAGCCAGCCGCCGAAGGTCACGTAGCTCGCAGGGTTGCATACGGCACCCGCCCCATTGATTGCCTGTGCGATGCACGCGTCGTGAAGGTAAGCCGCGCAAGCCCCGGTCTCTACCAGGGTTTGGCACTGCGCCACCGACGTGGGATCGGCACATTCGTAACAACTCGTCGCGACGCAATCGCTCAGGCACGCGCTGTTGTGATTGCACGCCGCGTCGACGTAGGGCGCGACGCAAAGGAGGATTCCCGTCTCGTCGGCGAAGCTGACTTCGAAGCCCTGCAAACACAGCGCGCAGGCGACGTTCGTGTTGCTCTCGGACGTGGCGAACGCCGCGCAGGCGGGGGAATTCGGTCCGTCGGCGCACGCGGTGGCGGCGGCTTGAAGCTCGGCGGTCGAGCAGACCATCTGGCGAACGGGGATTTGCTCTTGAAGCGGAGCCGGGCAACTCGGATAGGGCAAGGGGCACTGAAGGTTGGCGCAAGCGCGGGGGGCTGCGTTGACGTTGCAGGTCGACGGAGGACTGGTCGCGGTGCAGTCGGCGCACGCCTGGACTCCACACTGCGTGTCGGTTGTTCCCGGATGACAGAGGCCGCTCGTGTCGCAGCAGCCAATACAAAACTGGAAGCAATTGCTGGCCGCGTCGACCCCGGCGCACACGCCATAGTTGCACTGGCCGCCGAGCGGCTCGCAATCGGCGCAGCGGATGCCGTTCAAGCCGCACGCGGTCACGCCTTGCCCCGACTGGCAAACCCCCGCCGCATCGCAACATCCGTTGCAGTTGCTGCCATTGCACAGCGCTCCGCCGTCCGCCGTGACGCACCCCTGATTCTCGCAAACGCCGCCGGGCAGACAAACCTGACAGTTGGCGCCGAAGCCTCCGCAGGCGAGCGAACTCGCTCCCGGCTGACACTGGTCGTTCTGGTCGCAACAGCCGGTGGGGCACGTCTTCGCGTTGCAGGCTGTCTCCGGCGGCGGTGTGCACATCTGCTGGGAGCACACCCATCCCGAAGTGGTGCAATCGACGCAATAGCTGCCGGAGTGGTTGGTCCCGCCGCACTGCGTATCCAGCGAGCCGGGGTGGCAGTGGCCCTGCGGGTCGCAGCAACCGCTCGTGCACGTGCACCACGGCCGACTGACGCACTTCTGCCCGGCGCACGAAGCTCCTTGACCTTGTCCCGTGCAATCGGTGCAGTTCGTGCCCGCGAGACCGCAGGACGTGTCCGAAGTGCCGGCGACGCAGAATGGCCCCAGGTCGGTCGCCAGTTGCGCGAGCGGACCCGGCTGCGCGGCGCAGCACCCGGACGGGCATGAATTCGCCGTGCAGACGCACCGCTCGTTGTAGAGGCACTCGGTACCGGACGGGCACGTGGCGCACGCGGACCCGCCCGTTCCGCAGAACTGCGGCGAGCCCGATTGGCAATGGCCGCTCGTATCGCAGCAGCCCAGCGGGCAATTCGAGAAATTGCAGACGCCGGGCGCCGCGTCAGCGGAAGAATCGCCGCCGGGCGCCACCGCCTCCGAACCGGGCGCGTCGCGCGTCGAGCCGCCGCCGGTCTCGATGCCCGCGTCGAGGGCGAGCCCCGCTTCCGCGTCGAGGCTCAGGGTCGCATCGACGGTCGTACTCGGACCTGCGTCGAGGGTCGCGTCGGAGCCGACTCCCGCCTCCGGGTTGGCGGCGACGTCGGCACCCCCGTCGTTCGCGCCGGTCGTGCTCGCGTCCGAGCCTGTGTCGGCGCTGCCGTCACTCGGGTTCGACGGACCTCCGGAGGGCGCTTGACCGCCGCATCCGACACCGGCAAGGAGAAGGACGAGGGCGAGTGCCGCGCGAAGGCGAACGGCTCGAGCGGCGAGCCACCGAAGGCCACCCGACCTGGTCCGGTGCACGAGATTCATCGTGGACCACGATAGCGTTTTTCTTCTCGTCGAGATGTACCGATCGCGCCTTTAGCCGAGGAGTTCGGGCAGTCCGTCCTCGGTCGCCTGCTCGCGCAGCTTGCGGAGGGCGCTGGCCTCGATTTGTCGTGCGCGCTCCTTTGTAAAATGAAAGTGTCTGCCGATTTCTTCGAGCGTGTGCGCCCGCGCGGTATCGATTCCAAATCGCATTCTCAGGACAATCGCCTCGCGGCGATCGAGACGCGCAAGCGCTCGGCGAACGCAGTCTTGCACTTCTCCGTCCAAGGCGACGTCGAACGGCGAAGCCCCTTCATCTCCGATTCGGTCGATGGGCGAGCCTCGCTCGTCCTGCGCAGAGGGACCATCGAGGCTGGTCGTCACGCTGGCGGTCCCGAGAATCTCCTGCACGCGCTCGGTTCCAAGGCCCACCCGTTCGCCCAACTCACGCGCCGAGGGCATCTCCCCTCGCTCGCCGAGCATGGTCCGCATCGCCCGTCGGATCTCCCCGTGGCGATGAACGATGTGAGCTGGAACGCGAACCGTTCGCGCCTGCTCGAGGATCGCCGTGTGGATGGCCTCGCGGACCCACCAGCTCGCGTACGTCGTCAATCGATAGCCGCGCCGGTATTCGAACTTGTCAATCGCCCGCATGAGACCAATAAAGCCCGCTTGGACGAGATCGGCGAAGTCGAGTCCCCGGTGCTTCTCGCGCTTGGCCAGGTAGATGACGAGCCCAAAGTTCGATGTCACAAGACGCGACCTGCTCGCTTCGATGCGTTCGATGGCGCCGCCGACCTCCGCCCGTACGTTCTTCAGTTGCGCCGAAGCCGCGTCCGTAGCTGCCGCCGAACCGATCATGCGGCCGTGCAGCCGGCTGAGCAGCGAGCGCGTGGGGCGCAGCACCGTGAGCTCCGTGACCAGCGCGTCGCGTTCGGCGACCGACGCGATTTCCGTTCGAACGAGTCGAGCCGCGGTTCGCGCAGCGCTCGCGAGCCGTTCGGGGAGGGCCGAGGATCCGTCGGCATCTTCGGTCGCGGCATTGACGCGCATCACCTGCTTCGGCGTGACCGCGCCCCGTCGAACGTCGCGAACCACCTCGCTCAGTTCGGCCACTGCGCCCGCGTCGTTCAACAGAAGTTCGATGGCGTGACGCTCGGCAACCTCGATTCGGCGGGCGAGTTCCACCTCCTCCGCGTGGGTCAAGAGTGCGGTAGCCCCTCTTGCGAGAGGCAGTTCCTGGGTGCTTCTCAGAAAGCCCATGGGGCCTCCTCAATTGCTGCTCGGAGCGATTCGCGGACGAATCCCGCCAAGGAGTCGCTTCTTCGTCGACTTTGGCGCGGTCGCTGCGTATACTTTCTGTATAGTTATTGTCCGGCATGAAGTCCGTCAAGGCCTCGACCAACGAAATCGCGTCTGCTCCGGGGAGGCCCGCGAGCCCTCGAGACACGGAGGGCGACACCATTTTGGTGGTCGCGAAGAGGACCGGCCTCCCGATGGAGACGCTCCGCGCTTGGGAGCGGCGCTACGGCTTCCCTGCCCCCGAGCGCCGCCCGGGCAGCAATCGCCGCCTCTACTCGCAGGCCGACATCGAAAAGCTGATCGCGATTCGACACGCGCTCGACCTCGGATACCGCGTCGGCGACGTCGTCGGGAAGTCCAGCGCGGAGCTGGCCGCGCTCGGGGGGCCCCAAGGGGCTCCGGCCGAGGCGCGTGAACGGCTGGGCCGCGACGTCTCCCTCTCCGACCTCCCCGAGGAGCTCGTGGCGATGCTCGCGCGCGAGGAGATCGTCGCGATCGAAGGAGCGCTCCGTCACGCGGCGTCGGCGCTGGGCCCGCGGCGCTTCGTCACCGAGGTTGCGCATCCGTTCGCGGTGCGGGTCGGCACGGCTTGGGCGGACGGCCAGATTTCCGTGCGTCACGAGCACGTCGCCACCGAGTGCCTCGTCACCCGCCTGCGCGTTCTTCTCTCGAATTACCAGGATCTCGAAGGTCGTCCGGTCGTCTTGCTCGCGACGCTGCCGGGCGAGCCCCACGGACTCGCGCTCCAGATGGTCGCGCTCTACCTGGCCACGGCGGGGGCGAGGCCGCGCCTATTGGGCGTTTCCACGCCCCCCGGAGACGTCTTGGAAGCCGCAAGCGCGTTCCGGGCCGACGTCGTGGGGCTCACGGTCACCCCGGTCGTGGATCCCCACGAGTCGAGGCGCCACGTGAAGTTCCTGCGAAAGCGGCTCGACGCCGCCGTACCGCTCTGGTTGGGGGGGGCCGGCGCCGGCGCGATCGGCTCGGTCGAGGGAGATGTCCAGGTCGCGACCACCTGGTCCGCGCTGGACGACGCTCTCCTGGCGTGGCGGCGATCGAAGCGCGTCGAGCGGTGATCCGGAAGCATGGTCGAGCGGGGGATGCGGAAGGATTCGCCCTTTCCTCTCGGCGACCGTTCAACCGGCCGTTTCATTCGTCAACTCGAGGAGCACGTCGAGCGCCCACGCCCGGGGAGCGCCCGAGAGCTCGGCGACGGCGAGCGCGATGGCACGTTTCGAGGCGTGTCGCGGGATGGCCAGCATCGCCCAGGCCTCTCCGGGATGTCCCCACCTCGGCCCGTGCTCCACCCGCATGCGCGCGGCACCTTCGCAAATGACCACACGGGTGGTCCGCGGGCGAACGATCTCGATCGCCCTCAAAGCGAACTCGCCGCGGTCGAAGCGCTCGTCGCTGAGATCGGCCGCCTCCCGGTCGTGCTCCGGCGAGATGTCGAGGACGTTCTTGGGGCGTTCCATGGCAGAGGGCTGCGAACCGAGAGACTACATCGGTCACGATTCGATGCTCGACCCGGCGAGATCGTGGCCGTGAGCGCCACAGCTGTGGCGGCGGCATTCACATTCCGTCGCCCCGTCGGCCACTCCGCGCGGGAGAGCGACCCCGTCTCAGGGCGGCCGAGTGGCAAGATAGATATGAAGTGGCCCCGTCCGGTCGCTGTAGAGGTATAGCTGGCAAAGGTCGGGCGAAACCCAAGACGGATAATCGTTTCCACCCGAGTTGACCTGCGGGACGAGAGCCGGGGCTCCGAAGGGCGCACTCGTGCTGGAGCGCTGCGCCATCCAGATGTCCTGTCCCCCCTGGCCTCCCGAACGGCTGGACGAGAACACGATTTCTAGCCCGTCGGCGGACACAGTCGGATTCTGATCGTCGGCGCCCACCTGGCTCACTTCGGCCACGCGGGCCGGCTGGCCGAAGGCGCCCCCGTTCCCCGCGGCGTCGTAGATGTCGTAGTCGCCGGTACGGTTCGACGAGAAGTAGATCTCCGTTCCACCCGGAACGACATAGGGTTGGACGTCACTGGCGGACGAGTTGAGGTTCGATGCCAGTGTGACGTTCGAAAAGTCGCTCTGGAGGTTCGACCGCGAGGCCCAATAGATGTCGTCCAACCCCGGACCGCCCACGCGCGTAGACCGAAAGAAGAGCGTCAATCCGTCCCCGGTCACGCTGGGATCGTACTGAGCCCCGCTCCCACCGTTGACGTTGTTGAGCAAGGTCGGATTCTGGAACGGGTGCGACGTGTCGATGCGGGTGGCGGAGTAGAGGTTCGTGGCTCCAAGGGGACCTACCCAGAAGAAGGCCGTGAGCTGTGAGCCGAACGAATGAAGCCCCGCCTCCCGCGTACTCGATTGGAGACTCGAGACCTCGACGGGCGCGCCCCACGGCTGACCGAGGTCGCAGTTCCCCGAACTCGCGCCCGAATCGGGCGGGCCCATGGCAGGGCCGCTGTCGTAGGGCGCATCGGTCGGACTCGGGCTCCCCGCATCGGGTGAGGCGTCGGTCACGTCGCCGGAGCGCGCGTCCGCCCGCGAGGAGGGCGCATCGGAGGGCGACGCGTCCTGGACGAACGGCCCGTCGGCCGTTTGACCGGGGCTCGCATCCGCTGGAGCTGGGCCCGCGTCGTGGACGGACCCGGCGTCTGCGCCCGCGTCCGTCGCCGGTTTCGTCCCGCCCTCGGAGGGCGGCCGTGCGATTGCTGAACCGCCATCGACCGACCCGGCGCCCGAATCATCTTCCAGGGGCTCTCCTTGGAGCGCCTGCAGGTCCCATAACGCCGTGCACTGACAGAGGGCTGCCGGGCCCGCGACGACCGCGATCCAGCGCCAGACCGTACGAGCCTTCATCATGGCTTCTCACAGGGCGCGGAGCGCATTTCTTCACTCCACTGCAAGCCAGAGGCCCGAACCCGAACGAACTCCCCGCGCGGCGCAAGCCCCGGCGAGACGCTCTCACCTCGGCGGATACGCCCCTTCCAGCGCGCGCCGCCGCGCCTGGACTTCGGGGTCCCGGTCGCCCGCGGGATCGAGAGCGCGAGCCTGATCGAGCTTCTCGCGACACTCTTGGCTTCGGCGTGCGTCGCAAGCGGCGAACGCTTCGTGCCGCAGCTTCGCGGCCTCCTTCTTCACGGAGTCGTCCGGACCAGGGCCGGGGCGCGAAACGGAGGTCACCGAGGGAACCGCGAGGACGGCGGCGAGCCCCATCGCCGCCGCCGCGAGAAGGACCACCCATCGCGTGCGCGCGCGCATCGGCGAGGGCTTGTCGACGGCGCTCACCGGCTTTTCGGCGTGCACCAGACGCAAGACTTGCCCGGACTTGGGCTGCGCGACACCCAGACCCGCCAGGAACGCCGCCGCACGCGCCCGCTCGGCGGCGAGATCGAACCCCGCTTCGGCGAGCTCTTTCTCGGCCTTCTCGACGCTCGTGGCGGCGGCGCGATCGATCTCGTCTTCGGCCGCCTCGTCGACGAGCTTCTGCCAAACCTCTTCCGCGGGACGCCCGGCCATCACTCATTCGAATCCCGTGGAAGGGGCGCCCCCCGAGTCCGCCTACTTCGTGACAATCGGGTGAACGAGACCCCCGCGGCTACTGGTTACTTCGTGGGGGCCGCCTGGGCGGGCGCAGGAGCGCTCGGTCCCGGCTGCGCGGCGGCCGGCGAGGTCGGGGTGCTCGTAACGGGCTTGATCACGACTCCCGTCACGTCACCCTTCACGGCGAGCTTCTGCTTTCGGCTCGTCGTTCCTCGCGCAGCGCGTGTCGCCCTCAGCTTCGCCGTGGCGGCGGCGCGCTGCTCGGTGGTGAGCGGCTTGCGAACCTTGGGAGGCGGCAAACCGAAGTCCGCGAGCTCCTGCGTTGCGGCTCCGAACGTCGAGACGACGTAGCGCTTGAAGTCCCGCACGAGCGGGCCCACCTTCGCGTCGATCGTCTGGGCGGCCGTTACCGCGTCTTTGAGGCTCGCGTGCGCCGCGTTCAGCGCGACGAGGGCGTTGGCCAGGCTTTGAAAGGCCTGGGTCGACGTCGCCGTCGTGTACGCGGTATTCCCGAGCGTGAACGACCCGCTCGGGAAATGCTTCTCGGTGCCTGCAATGAGCGCCTGCACCTGGGTCAACGTGGTCGCCTTGCTGTTGCTCTTCGTGTTGGTCGTGGACATGATGGCATTCCTTCTCTTCTCGAGGGCGCACGTCGCTCGGTAAGCGGCGACCCCGCACGGGAGCGGAATGCCCCCGGGCGGGTGTGTCTTTCGTTTCGTCTCCCTCAACTCGACTGTCCGGGCTCGATTCCGGATTCGCCGCCGGGAGGTGAAGAATCGACAGGCGAGTCCATTTTTCGTGGGCGATGTCGTCGCGTCCATCGGCCACTGCCACCGAGCCCGCCGCGGGAGCGCTCAATTAGGCTCTCTCTCGCTTGGAGCGCTTGGAGGGTCCACGGAAGCGAAGTCGGTAGAAGAAGACCAGAGCGCCCCCATGGACCGCCCGCGCTCCTTGCAACCCCCAGCGGCTTGGCTACGGTTTGACGGTGGACTATCGCACCATCATCACGATCGAGCCCGGAAAGCGAGGCGGCAGGCCCTGCGTCCGTGGCTTGCGTATCACGGTGTACGACGTCCTCGAATACCTAGCGTCGGGCATGTCCGAAGCGGAGATCCTCGCAGACTTCCCGGACCTCACGTCCGATGACATTCGCGCCTGTCTCGCGTTCGCCGCGGACCGCGAACGACGTCTGCTGTCGGTCCCAGCCGCTTGAAGCTACTCGTCGACCAGAACCTCGCGCCGGCACTCGTCGCTCGGCTCGCCGATCTCTTCCCCGGTTCCCGGCACGTGCGTGAAGCAGGCCTCGCGTCGTCCGACGACAAGGCCGTCTGGGATTATGCGAAAGCAGGCGGCTTTTCGATCGTGTCGAAGGACGGCGACTTCCGACAGCTGAGTTTCCTCTACGGTAGCCCACCGAAAGTCGTCTGGCTCCGGCTGGGCAACCGATCAACGGCGCAGATCGAGGCGATCATACGGGCACACGAGCCGGACCTCGAGGCGTTCAACGCCGACCCGGTTGCCTCGATGCTCGTAGTCACGGCGTAGTCACCATCGTGGGGCGTGGGGCCAGCCACCGAGCCCAAGCTGGTATGACTGCACCGGCAATGAACGCGGACCCCTCCGCACCCACGGGCCCGCCGCGAGCACCCTCGGCGGGTCGCGGAACGTTTCGTTCCCTCCGCGGGTTCAACTACCGCTCCTGGGCGGCAGGAGCCTTCGTCTCGAACGTCGGGACCTGGATGCAGCGCACGGCGCAGGACTGGATCGTCCTGGCCGAGCTCACCCGCCACAACGCCACGGCCGTGGGCATCGTCATGGCGCTGCAGTTCGGGCCCCAGGCGGTGCTCCTGCCGCTCACGGGCTACGCGGCCGATCACTTCGACCGCCGCAAGCTCCTCTTTGCGACGCAAGCGTCGATGGGCGCGCTCGCCTTCGGTCTGGGCCTCCTCACCGTGACCGGCATCGTGCGCCTCGGACACGTGTACGCCTTCGCGCTTCTCCTCGGCTGCGTCTCTGCGTTCGACGCGCCCGCCCGGCAGACGTTCGTGTCCGATCTCGTCGCGGAGGACGACTTGTCGAACGCGGTCGCGCTCAACTCGACCTCGTTCAATGCCGCTCGAATGATCGGCCCCGCTGCTGCCGGGCTACTCATCCCAGCCGTCGGATCGGGCTGGGTATTTCTCGTCAACGCGGCGTCGTTCGTGGCGGTGCTGTTTTCAATCGTCGTACTTCGCGCGCCGGAGCTCCACCGGCGCGCACCGCCCGCGCGGGCGTCCGGCCGATTGCTCGAGGGGTTCCGGTACGCGTGGAGGCGGCCCGACCTCCGCGCGTACTTCTCGATGCTGTTCGTGTTCGGGACGTTCGGACTCAACTTTCCTATCTTCATCTCGACGATGTCCGTCACCGTGTTCCACAAGGGCGCGGGTCAGTTCGGCCTTTTGACGTCGATGATGGCCGTGGGCTCGGTCACCGGCGCGCTTTTAGCCGCGAGGCGCGCCGGGCCGAACGCGGGCATCCTTCTCGCGGGGGCGGCGATCTTCGGCGCGGGCCTCGGCCTCGCCGCGCTCGCGCCGAGCCACCTGCTGTTCGGCGTCGCGCTCGTCCTCGTGGGGGTCTCCGCCCAAACGTTCACGACCACGATGAACAGCACCGTGCAGCTCTCGACCGACCCATCGATGCGGGGCCGCGTCATGGCTATTTTTCTCGCCATCGCGCTCGGAGGAACGCCGCTCGGGGCGCCCATCGTCGGCTGGGTGGCCGACCGGTTCGGGCCACGCTGGGGCGTCGCCGTGGGCGCGGCGGCGGGACTGGGGGCGGCGCTCATCGGCGTCCGGTATTTCCTGAAGTACGGTCGCTTGCGGGTTCGCGTCGTCGGCGGCCGGATCCGTGTGACGTTCGAGGATCCGGCCCACGCGCGGGCGGCGGGTCCGATAACCTGACCGGACGGACCGAGATGAAGCACGGAGTGGGCTTCTCGTCGCTCAAGACTCTTCCGAGTCGGACCCGCGAGTTCGCATGACGCGTTGGGGGAGTCTCTTGCTCAAGAAAGCCCCTGCCATCGCTCCCGCAATTCCGCCCACCAACGCCCCGGCGAGTACGCCCAAGAATCCGGCGGCGCCTCCGCCGAGAACGGCGCCTGCCAGCGCGCCGGGCACTCCGCCGTAGGCTTCGTACCCAATCCGGTTGCTTGCCGTGTCCGACATGGGAGCTGTGCTGTCCGCGCGCCAACGGCGCAGCGTCCCGATGTTCGTGACGCTTTGGAATCCGACCCCGCGCAGCATTTGCGCTGCCTCGGCGCTGCGATAGGCGCTGCGCCCGTAGACGAGGACCTCGCCTCCGGGTGGACCGAGCTCACTCTGCCGCAGCGCAAGCTCTTCCGCAGGAATGTTCAGGGCGGTTGGTGCGTGGTCGGCCGCATATTGCTCGGGTGTGCCGACGTCGATCAGCAAGCCTCCCGCCTGGAGTAGACCCCCTATCCGGCCGATTCTCGCCGTATCGCGCCACCAATAGTATCCGATGATCGCAAATAGCCAGCCCGCGGACAGAATGGCGCAAAGGGCCGGGCTCATTGAGTTGGTCAAGGGGGGTATTCCTCCAGTTGGTCAAGAAGAGCATCAGGCGTGCCGCGAGTCGTTCGTGGCGCGCTTGCGACGCCGGGAGCACCGACGCGTGTAAAGTTCGGCGGGTAACGAGCCATCCGGGTGTGCATTCGCGAGCCGGATTGGCAAGATGCCAAACGCTCACTCCGCCGGTAGAGAGGCTCTTCCGATGGCGAGCTTCTCAGGGCGAAAACGGACGCTCGGTCGTCGCCCGCGGAGGCTCCGTCTCGCGAGAACGCCCGTCGCTCGCGACCGAGAGAGCCTCCCTCGGACAAGTGCTATGAAAAGAGAGCGTGCATCCCGACGGCCTCGGACAAAACGCGCTTGGGATCGGCGGCCAACCACCCGCGCGCGACCGGCACGCCCTCGTGTCCGCGCGGTCGACCTTCGCCGTGGCGGCCCTCTGTTCGCTCGCGTGCAGCTCGGCGAAGTCGGGAACCGCGAACGCGGACGCAAGTGTCGGCGGCCCATGCGCGACGACCGGCCCGTCCGCGTGCGGCCCGGGCCTGGTCTGCGAACGCGGCACAGCGGGGTGCGCCGACCCGAATTGGGCCGAGTGGCGGATGCCCAACGCCCAGGTCGAGGTGACCGCTGGCGCCCCAAATCTGGAAAACTACACGGACAACGGCGACGGAACCGTGACCGACAACGTGACGGGCCTCATGTGGCAGCAGCTGACGCCGAGCGCGAACTACGACCAGGCGCAGGCGCTCATGTACTGCGCGGAGCTGACCCTGGGAGCGCACTCCGATTGGCGACTTCCGTCGGTCATCGAGCTCGTCTCGATCGTGGACACGGGCACGTACAACCCGAGCATCGATTCGGACTTTTTCCCGGCGACGCCCGCGGTCGGGTTCTATTGGTCCGTAACGCCCTACGCGGGCCAGACCGCCAACGCTTGGGGCGTTTACTTCAACAACGGCTATTCCGCGAGCGTCGATACGTCGACCCCGTACTCCGTTCGCTGCGTGCGTTGAGGCGGAGCAGAAAAGCCCATGCAGAACCGTCTCACAAAGCGCGTCTTGTCAGGTCTCCTCGGCGTCGGAGCCTTGGCGTCCGCGCTCGGATTCGGCGTGGCGGTGCGCGCGGCCGCACCCGCCGGGCGATACACGATCGCGAACGGCACGGTCTACGACACCAAAACGCACCTCACCTGGCAGCAGGCTTCCTCGTCCTCGAAGTACTCGCAGGCCGACGCGGTGACCTACTGTTCGAATCTGGGCCTGAACGGAGCGGCGTGGCGACTCCCGACGATGAAGGAGCTCATCACGCTGGCCGACCTGTCGGTGGCCCCTCCCGGCCCGACCATCGACTCGAGCGCGTTTCCGAACACGCCCGCGGCGTACTTCTGGTCGTCGACGCTCTACAACGGGACTCCCGGCGAAGCGTGGTCCGTCCTCTTCATTTACGGGTTCAGCTACGGCAACACGGTCACGGATCTGAACTTCGTACGCTGCGTTCGCTGACGCGCGCCCCGCCGTGGCCGGCCCAGGTCAGGGTGACTTGTGGACGCATACGCCGTTCGCACACCAGAGCGAGCAGCAATCGTCATTGCGGACGCAGTTCGTGCCGCGCGACAGACAGCGCCCACCGCCCTGCGCGTTCGTCACGCCTGGGGCCGACTCTCCGGAGGTCGCGCACGCGAGCAGTCCGCCCGCCACCAGGACGAGGAGACTCATGCTTCGAATCAGGGTCTTTGCGGTCATTGCCAACCCCGAAGCAATGTGCACACCCGCCGGTGCTAGAGATAGAAGGGCGTCCAGATGTCCGCGTTCGACCACGACTGGATCGTCATCGGCTCAGGCTTCGGCGGCAGCGTCTCCGCGCTGAGGTTGGCCGAAAAGGGGTACCGCGTCCTCGTGCTCGAGAAGGGAAAGCGCTTCGCCCCGATCGATTTCGCGCGGTCCAACTGGAACCTCCGGCGCTGGATGTGGATGCCCTGGCTGGGCATGCGCGGCATCTTCAAGATGTCGTTCTTCGAACACGCCACGATCCTCCACGGCGTCGGAGTCGGCGGCGGATCGCTCACGTACGCGAACACCCTGCCCCTTCCGAAGGCAGGATTCTTCGAGTCACCCAGCTGGGCGCGTCTGGCGAATTGGCGTGCGGAGCTCGAGCCGCACTACGCGACCGCGCGCCGAATGCTCGGTGCGGCCACGAACCCGCGGGAAACGACCGGCGATCGCGTGCTCGGCGAGATCGCGGCGGACATCGGGCGCAAAGAGCACTTTCATCCCACGGAAGTCGCCGTGTATTTCGGGACGCCCGGACGCAAGGTCGCGGACCCGTATTTCGGCGGCGAAGGCCCGGAGCGCGCGGGGTGTACGTTCTGCGGCGCGTGCATGACCGGCTGCCGGGTCGGCGCGAAGAATACGCTCGATCGCAATTACCTATTTCTCGCCGAGAAGCGCGGCGTCGAAGTGCGCGCCGAGACCGAGGTCACCGCGATTCGGCCGCGGGCGGGGGGCGGCTTCACGGTGGAACTGAGGGGCACGGGGGCGGGGCGGCGGGCGGCGACGGCCGTAAGCGCAGAGCGTGTGATCTGCGCGGGCGGCGTGATGGGCACCGTGCCGCTCCTTCTTCGAATGCGCGAGGACCCCCGAGGTCTTCCCGGTTTGTCGCCGCGGCTCGGCGACTTCGTCCGGACGAACAGCGAGTCGCTGATCGCGGTCGTGAGCCCGACCGACGGGACGATGTCCGAAGGCGTGGCGATTACCTCGATTCTGGAGACGGACGAAAACAGCCACGTCGAACCGGTTCGCTACGCGTCGGGATCCGGGTTCTTCCGGCTTCTGGCCGTGCCGCACGCCCCCGGGGCCACGGTCTTGCGTCGCCTGGCCGGCGCTTTCCGGAGCTTCGCGGCTCACCCTCTGCGATGGCTGCGCGCGCTCTCGGTGCGCGACTTCGCGGCGCACGCCCAGGTCCTCCTCTACATGCGAACGCTGGAAGGGTGCATCTCGCTTCGCCTGGGACGGAGCGTCTTCACCGGTTTCCGGCGAGGGCTCGTCACCCGGTTGGATCCCGCAGCGCAAGCGCCCCTCGCCTTCATGCCGGAGGCGACGGACCTCGCGAAGCGCTTCGCCGAGAAAGTGGGCGGCGTCTCCGCGAGCCTCCTCACGGAAATGGTGCTCGGCGGGCCCTCGACCGCCCACATTCTCGGTGGGGCGTGCATGGGGGAGAACGCGGAAGAAGGCGTGGTCGACGAGCACCACCGGGTGTTCGGGTACGACGGGCTCTACGTCATCGACGGGTCGAGCGTCTCGGCGAACCCCGGCGTGAACCCGTCGCTCACGATCGCGGCGATGGCGGAGCGGGCGATGACCTTCGTTGCCGAGAAGCGGCCGGCCGCTTGAACGCGGCATGCTACTCCCCAACGTCATGACAGCTTCTCCGAGCGCCTCGCTCGACACTCTGTGCATTCACGCGGGCCAGACCCCTGACCCCGTCTCCGGCGCCGTGATGACGCCCATCGTGCTGGCCTCGACGTTCGCCCAAGACGGTCCCGGCGTGCACAAGGGTTACGACTACTCGCGCGCGGGCAACCCGACGCGAACCGCCCTCGAGCAATGCCTCGCCGCGCTCGAAGGCGCGCGGCACGCCATTGCGTTCGGGAGCGGATGCGCGGCCACGACGGCGGTGCTCTTGTCGCTCCGGAGCGGCGACCACGTGCTCGTGAGCGACGACGTCTACGGAGGGACGTTCCGAATCTTCGAGCGGGTCCTCGCGCAGTTCGGGGTCGAGGCGAGTTTCGCCGACCTGAGCGATCCGTCGCGCGTCGCGCCGTCGCTTCGGCCGAACACTCGGCTCGTGTGGATCGAGACGCCGAGCAATCCGATGCTCAAGATCCTCGACGTCGCCGCGATCGCAGAGATCGCTCGGTCGAGAGGCATTCCCCTCGCCGTCGACAACACGTTCGCGACTCCGGTCCTTCAGCGACCCCTCGATCTCGGGGCGACGCTCGTCGTGCACTCGACGACGAAATACCTGAACGGCCACTCCGACGTCGTCGGCGGGGCGGTCATGACCAGCGACGACGCCCTCGCCGACAAACTGCATTTTCTGCAAAAGGCCGTCGGTGCTGTACCGAGCCCCTTCGACTGCTACCTCGTGCTGCGGGGCCTCAAAACGCTCGCCGTGCGGATGAAACGGCACGTCGAGAGCGCGCAGGCGATCGCGCGTTGGCTCGATGCGCATCCGCGCGTTTCAAGGGTGCACTACCCCGGCCTGCCTGCGCACGCGGGCCACGCGATCGCGGCGCGGCAAATGAAGGGACCGGGGGGCATGATCAGCTTCGATCTCGATGGATCGCTCGCCCAAGCGCAGGCCTTCTTGCGCGCGCTCCGCGTCTTCGCGTGTGCGGAGAGTCTCGGCGGGGTGGAGTCGCTCGCCGAACACCCCGCGATCATGACGCACGCGAGCCTCCCGGCGGACGCGCGGCGCGCCCTCGGGATTGGCGATGGATTGATCCGGCTGTCGGTCGGACTCGAAGACGCGGCCGACCTCCGCGCCGATCTGGAGCAGGCGTTCGACGCGGCCGAACGGGCTTGAGAGAGGAGCCCCGGCTCGCTTGGCGACTGCGCCGAGCCGCCCCGAGACATACTCGCGCACGACGGAGTCCGATCGCGCTATGCTCGCGCGCCCCCGCCCACTCTACGTGGAGACGCCCAGGATGACCCATCGCGACCATCGAGCAAGTGCTGCCCGTCACGCCGCAGGCCCGGCGCTGCTTGTCACTTTCGCCCTCGTTGCCTGCTCGAGCGCCACCGCCCCTCCCCCCGAGACGTACGTCAATTTCACGCTCGGGCCGCACCTCGACCCGATGGGCAACAACTACTGCAGTGTCGGCGTGGCGCAGCAAGAGCTCCTCATCGGAAATCCGAGGGGAGGAACGACCCCCACGACGCAGGCCGACAATAGTTCACAGTCGGCCGCGCAGTTTTACGGGAACGTCTCGGTCGCTTGCTCCGTGACAGGGGGCTTCAACGTGGTGGCGACGGGGTCTCTCGGCGGGGCCGCGGGCGGCACCCTCCAGTTGAGCGGCAGCGTCAGCGCGAGCAGCGGAGGCTCGAACATCCAAGCTTCGTTCACGCAAAGCGGCGGAAGCTACTCCGAGAGCGATTGCACCATCGCCTTCCAATACGAAGGCGCGCCCATCACGGTGACGCCGATCGCCAAAGGCCGCATTTGGGGCCACCTCCACTGCCCGATGATGGTGAATCCGTCGACCCCGAAGCTTCTTTCGAACGGCACGCAAGTCCAAGAGACCTGCGACGGCGAGGCGGATTTCTTGTTCGACAACTGCGCGCAGCAGTAGTCCGGCCCGGCGGGCCTCGGAACTCGGTCCGGGGCGCCGGAAAAACCGAGGGGGTATTCATTGCGCCACGGCGGGGGGGATCTCGCAGACGAACGGCAGCGTGCCCGAGTTCGTGAGCGTCGGCTCGTTTCGCGAGAGCGAATCGTCGGTCTGCGGCGAATGGTCGTCGTGGTAGAGATACCCGCACGACGTTCCCCCGTGGCCAAAGCGAATTGGCTCGGTCTCCGCCCACTCCGAGGGATAGGCGCCCGAGCCCTCGGCCGGTGTGTGATCGTCCCAGGCCCACGTCCCCGTTGGGTTTCGAAAGCTCCCCGGGCTGACTTCGGATAGTCCGATCCAAAACGCGGTGGGCGGCACGGTGAGCTGATAGAGCTCGCGCCATAGCTGTTCGCGTTCGTCGCGCGACTGCAGCACGACCAGCCGGCCTCCGAGGGCGGCGCAGGCGTGGCTCGCGGCGTCGGGCGTGGCGCGGGTCTCCTGATACACGTACGTCTTCTGGCCGTGGGTCTTGACGAGGTCGATGCAGATGCCCGCTGCGCACGGCCTGGACTGCCGGCCGACAGGCTCGAGCTCGCAGACGACGCCGAGGAGTTCGTGGCTCAGGCCCCGGCATGGATATTTCTGCCAGGGCTGCGTGGAGTCGGAGAGCGCCGCGACGCAGTCGAGGCTGCCGCCGTCGACGGCGGCGTCGGGAAACGACGGGAGATCGGCGTCCGGCGCCGCCAGATGGGCGTAACATCCGGGGCAGTTCGGAGCCCAACTGGGCTCGTAGGGCGCCTCCGAGTACGGAGGGCTGCCCGTGCTGATTCCCACCCAGAAGCCGCCCGCATCGGCGACCAGAGGGAGCACGTGCTGAAACTCCTCCTCGCTCGCAAACGTGACGACGTGACTGGCCCCGGGACACGCGTTGCTCGCGGCGCGCAGCGAGCCCGCGCCCTCCCCCTGGGCCAGCGCGTAGCAGTGATGGTTGACCGACCAGGGAGGCGCCCCCGACTGACACTGCATCTGGCAGGTGCTGCTGCAACCGCCGACGCTAGCGTCGCCCGCGCCCGGCCCGGGATCGCACTGCTCGCCCGCGGACAGCTCGATGATGCCGTCGCCGCAGGAGCCCAGGCTCGCATCTGGTTGCGCGGTGGACGGCAGATCCGGGATGCAAGCCGCCAGCAGGGCGCCGGCGATACACGCCAGCGCCCGCGCTGCGACCGCTGCCGCTGCGTTTGGGCTCAACATCGCGCTCCCACGAATTCGCCCCTAGCATACCCTGCATTAGACTGAACGCGATGGCTGGCCCGACTCCCGAAACGCAGCCCCAGCCGGGGACCGGGCGGGAGCCTTTGATGCGACGCCCCATTCTGCCGGGCGGCGTCGAGGACCGCTATCGGTCGCTCTTTCTCATTGGACGGGGCGGGATGGGGACCGTCGAGGTGGCTCTCGAGCAAGGAGCGGAAGGCTTCGAGCGCGTGGTCGCGCTCAAACGCCTGCTTCCCGAGGGGGCTCGCGATTCCCGCCACAAGGAGATGTTTTTGCGCGAGGCGCGCCTCGCCGCCCTCCTTGCCCATCCCAACGTCGTTCACGCATTCGCGTTCGGAGAGATTTATGGAGAGCTCTTCATCGCGATGGAATACGTCGAGGGCGAACCGCTCTCGCACGTGCTCCGGACCGCGCAAGACCACAATTGCGGCCTCGCGCCGGGGCTCGTCGCCTTCGTGCTCGCCGAAGTGTGCGACGGCCTCCACGCCGCGCACGAGCTTTGCGACAAGGAGGGTCAGCCGCTCCACGTCGTTCACCGAGACGTCAGTCCGCACAACGTGATGATCGCCTACGACGGGCACGTGAAGTTGCTGGATTTCGGCGTCGCAAAATTCGAGGCTGGCGGTAACGAGACGCGCACGGGCGAAGTCAAGGGGAAGATGGCGTACATGTCGCCCGAGCAGGCGCTCGGCGAGAAGCTCGATCGAAGAAGCGATCTGTTCAGCATCGGGGCCGTGCTGTTCGAGTGTGTCACCGGGCGGCGCATGTGGGGCTCGGGGACCGACCTCGAAGTGATGCGCAGGTTGGCGCTCGAGACTCCGCCCAGGCTCGACGAGGCTATGGCTCCGCGTGCGCTGGTGGAGCTGCATGGGCGCCTGGTCGCGCGCGATCCGGACGCGCGCCCCGCAACGGCACAGGACGTCGCCAAGGAGCTCCGAGCGTACGCGCTATCGTCCGTCCCGACGCCCGACAACGAGACGGTGCGATCGCTGATGCGCGTCCTCTTCGAACGGCAGGCGCGAGGCAGGCAGGACCAGCTGACCGACTCGCTGCGGCAGGTGGCGCCCGGTCACGCGGAAGCACTGCGCCGCGACCTCGACGCGCAGCTGCCGCTCGATCCTCCGAGCTCCGTCGAACCGCTCATCGTCCAGTCGCCGCCCTCCGCGCGCGCGCGACGCGATAGACCGAGGCGGGGACGCTTCGCAGCCGTTCTCTTTCTCGTGGGACTCGTCGCGCTCGTGACCACGTCGGCCGCTCTCTGGCACCGATCGCGCGCGGAAACGCCGCTGACGGTCCTCGCCGCCAGTCCCTCCGCCCGGGTTCCGCCCGAGGCGACGGCGGCGCGCAGCGCGGCTGCCGCGCCCCCGGCTCCGCCCGCTCCGATTCGGACCGCACCCCAGGTCGCGGCGACACGAACCTCCGCGCCGCACGTCCCGGCCGTGACCTCGTCCCCGGCCGCGCCGCCTCCGCTCCAACCGCGCAGTTCGGCGCAACCTCCTTCGCCGGCTCCGACCAAGCTCCCCGATGTGGATCCCTCGCCTTTCTGAGCTCGCGTTCGCCGCGGGGCTCGTTCTTGCGGCAAGCGACGCGCATTCTGCGCCGTCCGACGCCTCGGACCAAGCGCAGGCGGACGACGATCCGCTCGCGGCGTACCGCGAGCGGTTCAAGCGAGGAATGGAACGCTACCAGGCGGGCGCGCTGGCGGAGGCGATTGGCTACTGGGAGCCCGTGTACCGCGAGCTCGGTGAGCGGCGGGGATACCGCCTCGCGTATAACTTGGGAGTTGCGTATCAAGAGCTCGGAGACGCGACTCACGCCGCAGAGCATCTTCAGTCTTTCTTGGATCAGGTCGAGGTCATACGGGGGCGCGAAGAACAGGTCCCCCCGATCGTAGACAAAGAGGCGGGCAACGCGCGCGCGCGGGTCGCGCGGCTGGTCGCCACGAGCGGACGGATTCGGATCGAAGCGACCAGTGCGCCGCGCACCGCCCGAGTCGACGCAGGCGAGCCTCGTTTGACGGGTTTCGTGGCTTGGGTGGCGCCCGGCGAACACACCGTGACCTTCGCGGAGGGGACGCCCGAAGCGGAAAGCAGGACTGTAGAAGTACGCGCTGGGGAGATAGTCGAAATCGCACCAACCCCTGCCCCGGCTACCCCTCCCCCAGCACCGGTCATCGTCAACGTATTGCCCCTGCCGGCCCCACCCGTCGCGACGCGCCACGCGACGTTCCACCCGTTCCAATGGCCGCTCATCGTCGTGAGCGGAGGGGTCGCGCTCGCGGCGGGAATCGCGGCCGTGCCCCTCTATCTCTACGAGGGCGACCTTTACACACGTTATTCGGCTGAAAGTCCCCGGCCGGCGGCCCACTCCCAAACGTACAACAACGTTCGTACGTTGGCATACACGGACGTCGGAGGGGCGATTGGCTTTGCCGTCGTGACGACCGTCCTCGCGACATGGTACTTTCTTGGAACCTCCGAGCGCGAGGTAAAGGTCACCCCGGCCGTCGGCCCGGAGCCGGGGGGGGCCTCGCTCGGAGTCACCGGCCGATTCTGAAGCGCCCTCCTCATGACGTCGAACGGGAATCATCCACGCCGAAGGAGGTTCGCCTCCCCGTTTTTGCTCGTGCTCGTGAGTCTGTCGATTTTCGTCGCACGCGACGCTCCGGCTCGCGCGCTCATCGCGGCGCGCGTGGGGACGGAAACGGCCCTCGCGGCCGAAGCGAAGCAAGAGCGTGTGACCTCGTGGGCAACCGCGCTCGAGCCGATCTTCGTCACCAACGCGAGCACCCGGGAGTCTGCGCGCATTTCGTTATACGACCGTTTCGGTGAGATCGACGAAGATGCGCGCGCACTGTTCGAGCGTGTGGCGTCGCGGGAGCCCGACGTTCACAAGCTGTCGCTCCGCGTGGAGCAGCTCGTGTTCAAAGCCGCCTACCACTTCGGTGCGCAGAGGCTGTCGGTGGTTTCGGCATGGCGAGAACACGCGGGGAAACACTCGACGGGCGATGCAATCGATTTTCGCCTGGCGGGGATAGGACCCTCGATCGTCGCGGCTTATTTGCGCGGACTGTCACGGATTGGCGTGGGCATTTACACGCACCCGGGTACTCAGTTCGTGCACGTCGACGTCCGAGAGCCGAGCTTCTCGTGGATCGACGCCTCCCCGCCCGGCGTGCACGGGAGCGAGCGGCCGATTCGCGAGCGCAATGCGGCCAAGCGAGACGCGATGTACGAGCCGGAGATGGACCTGCCCTGAAGGGTTGGGGTTGGCTGTGTCGCTATCCGGACAGAGCCCCTAAAGCGCGGACCGGTCGATCTTGTATTTGCGAAGATAGGCCCGGACGTGGTGGCGCTCCATACCGCTCTGGCGCGCCATCTCGCTCACGTTCCCTTTGCACCGTCGCGCGAGCGCGCCGAAATAGTCGCGCTCGAAGACGGCGATGGCCCCGCGCTTTGCCTCGCTGAAGGCCGAGCCGCCCCCGCCCCCCAAGCGATCGATAGGAGCCTCGTCGCGTGCGAGCATCAACACGTCGTCGATGGCGCCCGGCTCGTCGGCCAGCGTCGCCGCCACGCTCGCGACGTTCACGAGTTCGCGCACGTTGCCGGGCCAGTCGTGCGACGCCATGCGCTGCTCGATCCAGGCGAGGACCATCGAGACGTGCTCTGGCTTGCCGACGCGCCGGCACACGTCCTCCACGAGCAGCGGCAAGTCGCTCAACCGCTCGCGCAGCGACGGGAGCTCGACGCGCACCTGAGCGATTCGAAAAAAGAGGTCGCTCCGAAAGCGTCCTGCGTTCATCTCGGCGCCGAGGTCGCGACGCGTTGCGGCCAGCACCCGCACGTCGATTGGCTCGAATGTGGCACCGCCCACGCGCTTGACTTGCTTTTCGCTGAGCGCCCGTAGGAGCTTGGGCTGCAGCTCGAGGGGCAGCTCCCCGAGCTCGTCGAGAAATAGCGTGCCGCCGTCGGCGTCCGCCAGCGCGCCCTTGCGCCGCTCGGCAGCCCCCGTGAACGCGCCCTTTTCGTGCCCGAAGAGAATGCTCTCGGCGAGGGTCGGCGGAATGCTCCCGCAATCGACGACCACGAACGGCCCGCCCGCGCGCTCGTCGGCGTCGTGGATGGCCTTGGCCACGAGCTCCTTGCCGGTGCCCGTTTCGCCCACGATGAGAACACTGAGCGGAGTTCGCGCCACTTTTTCGAGCACACTGAATACGCGGCGCATTTTCGGCGAGCTTCCGACCAGCGGCCCGAAGTGATCGGAAAAGCCGACTTCGACCCGGCGCTTCGCCTGCGGCTCGACGATGACCTTCGAGCGCCCCACGGTCAGCTCGCTCGTCGTGACCACCGTCGCTTCGCGCACGCGCACAGGACCGATGAACGTTCCGTTCGTGCTGCCAAGATCCTTGACGAGTATCCCCTCGCTCACCGCGCGGAGCTCGCAGTGGAACGCGCTGACTTCCGGGTCGGCGATGACGATGTTCGCGCCCGGATCGCGTCCCAGTACGAGCGCGTCGACGTCGACAGTGACTTGGTGCCCGTCGGGCGCCTTGACGACGCCGCCGGAGACGAACCAATGAAGGACTCGCGTTCGTGTCTCGCTCATCGGATGTAGGTCTCGGTGGTGGATGTGGCCATGGCAGTTCGGGCCTCACGCGCGGAACGACGGAGATCCTCTATCCGAGCGCATGGCGTCGCACAAATGGCTCCGAGTCGGCGTTCACCGCTGGCGCTCGGCCCTTCGCGCCCCGGCGCCCAGAGCGAGCGCGACTCCAAACGCAGCCACCTCCCCGACGAGGACCCAGCATCGAGCGACAAGGGCGAGCGTCGCGGGCCAAGGGGGCTCGAAGCGGCTGCTCAGGAGAAGGGCCAGGACCACCTCCCGCACGCCGAGTCCGCCCGGAAGAAAGAAGACGAAGACCCCGGCGTTGCAGGCCAGCGCGAAGGCCCCGACCATCACGAAGACTTCGCTCAGCGATAGAACTTCGGGGAGAAGGGCCTGGGCAAGCGCCGCGAAGGCGAGCGACAGGAGCAGCCAATTGGCCCAGTAGACCAGAAGCATTCGCAAAATGAAGCCGTAGGACGTCGGAATGCGGGGGATGCTCCTCCGGAGCAGTTTCTCACCGATGGCGAGCGCCAGGTTCATCACCTTTGGGTTCATCGCGAGCACCAGGCCGAGCGCCACGAGGAGCAGCACGCCCACTCCCACCAAAGGCCTCGATGGAAGCGTCGATGGAAAAAAGAGCGCGGGAAAGAAAAGCAACGTCGGCAACGCCACGAGCGTCGCGCCGACGAGCTGGCACGCCATTTCGAGCAAAATGGAAATGGACACGCCGAGCGCCGAAATGCCGTCGCGCTGCGCGAGCCCGACCCGACCCACGAAGTTCCAGACGCCTCCCGGCAGGTACTTGCCGAGGTTGGACAGGTAGAAGACGCGAAAGGCGTGGCCGCGACCCATGGGCTCTCCCAGAGCTCCCATCCACGCGCGCCACGCTTCACTCGCGACAAAGAGGAAGATTGCGAGCGCGAGCAGCGAGAGCGCCGACCACGAGGGCGCGAACGACGGAGGGTGTGCCTTGAGCGCACCGTACGACCGCGCGAACTGATACGTCACGCCGAGTATGAGGAGGATGGCCAGTCCCCAGCGCACGAAGAGGGCGGCCGCGCGCCGGACGGACGGAACCCTCACCCTATTTCCGACTCTAGCAGCATTCGCGATCGACTTGCGCTATACGAGTCCGTAGGCAAATTGCGGCTCAGCAACACGGGCGGTGTCGGGCCCCGTCTCGGCTCATCCCAGCCGTAGCCAACTCCAATGTCCGTTCGCTCGCAGCGCGTAGGTACCGTCTCCCGCCCCGGCCTCGTCTACGTCGAAGACCCACCATTCGACCCTCCCAACCCGGTCTACGAAGCGGTCGAGGCCATGTGGCGCCTGCTCGGTCTCGATGCGGCGCGTGCCGGCTCGCCCGAGTGGAATCCGCTCGGCGACGTCATCGCGCCCGGGGATCGCGTCATCATCAAACCAAACCTCGTCTCTTCGAAGAACCTTCATCAGAAGATTAGCGGAATCCGCCTGGCGGCTTCGAGCACGCACGGTTCGCTCCTGCGCCCCATTCTGGACTACGCGATCAAGGCCGCCGGTCCGCGTGGGACCGTGCGCGTCGTCGACACGCCGGTCGAGGGCTGCGAGATCGAGAAGGTCGCCGGCCCGCTCGGCATCTTCGCCGTGGTCGAGCATCTGCGCCGCAAAGGTCACGACGTGGAATTTCTCGACATGCGCCATTTCCGCGTCGCCCCCGTCTTCGCGCTCGACGACGTGCGTCGCTTCGATCGATCCTGGAACCTGGGGCTGCTCCTGCGGCGACGGTTGCCGGGGGACCCGCACGGGTATCGTGTCGTCTCGCTGGGGCGAGACAGTTTCTTGGCACGCCGCGGATCGCCGGCGGCCCGAACCCTCCGCTTCCACCGGAGCCATTACACGACGCCGGTCGCACACCACAGCGAGGAACGGCACGACTATTCGATACCGAACACGGTGCTCGGCGCGGACGTGGTGATCAACATCCCCAAGCTCAAGACGCACAAGAAGACGGCCGTGACGCTTTCGCTCAAGAGCGTGATTGGCCTATCGAACGAAAAATACTGGCTCCCGCACTTTGCCGCGGGTGATCCGTCCCGCGGGGGAGACGAGTTCGCGCATCGTCCGACCCTGGGCGCGGCGATCGAGAACAAGCTGAGTCGCTTTCCGCTGCCCGGCGATCACTCCCTGGTCGCGCGCGCACCGCGACTCGATGCCCCCCCCAAGATCATCGACGGGAGCTGGGAGGGCAACAACACCCTTTGGCGAACCATCCTCGATCTCAACAAGATCTTGTTCTTCGCCGATCGGGATGGTCGGATGCGCGGCGAGCCGCAGCGTCGATACGTCACCGTGGTGGACGGAATCGTCGCGGGCGAGGGAGAAGGGCCGCTCGGAGCCAAGCCGGTCCAAGCGGGTCTTCTCATCGGGGGTTTCGATCCGAGCCTCGTCGACGTCGTCGCGACCGAGGCCATGGGATTCGACCCCGCGCTCATTCCTCTCGTACGAGAGGCGCTCGGCGGCGCGCTCCTTCCGACGGGGGAGCTCGCCCGGCTCGAGCGGGTGCTCGACGGACCGGCGCCGGGGCGCAACTTCGTCCCGCCGCGCAGTTGGCCGTCTCTCCTCGCCGCGCTCGCGAGCTGACCATGCCCCACCCCGGGCTCCCGGTTACCCGACCGACCGCAGCTCGTTGGATCGTTGGAAATCGATGGGGAGCTTCGAGATGGCCGCCAATCGCTTGCCCGTGCGGATGAGGTCCACGCTGTCGACGAACTCGACTTCGATCCGCAGCGACTCGCCGAGGTAGCGACGGAAAGTCGCCTTGACCTCCTCGATGACGTCGTCCGAGTAGCGACCCGCCTTGACGAGCATGAAGCGCAGCGCGCCCGGTTGATCCTGGACGATCTGAAAGCGCGCGATCGCATGATCGTACTCTTTCAGGCAGTGCGCGAAGAATGTCCCGGGAACCCATCGCCCGTCGACCCCCTGGATGATCGACTGCACGCGGCCCTGGATCTCGCCGATGCGCGCCATGCCCCGTCCGCACGTGCACGGCTCGTCTGCCACGGCCTCGGCGAGGTCGCCGATACGGTAGCGGATGAACGGCATGCAATAGTTGTTGAGATCCGTGATGACGATCTCGCCGATTTCGCCGGGCGATGCCGGGCGGCCGTCGACGAGGACCTCCACGATGTACCCTTCGCCCACGACGTGGTGGCCGGCGTGCGCCTCGCACTCGTAGGCGATGCCGCTGAACTCGCGGCTCCCGTACTTGTCGAAAACGCGGCATCCGAACGCCTTCTCGACGATCTCGCGGCTCTTGGCCGGAAGGGTCTGGGCGCTCGACATGAGCGCCTTGGGCTTGAACGGCAGCTCGCCGCGGGAAGCGATGTAGTGCGCCAGATAGTCGAACGCCTCGGCATACCCGTCGATGAGGACTGGCGATTTCGAGGCCATGCGGGCGATCATTTCGCCGAGCTTGCCGTCGCTCATTTCGAAGATCGGAATATAGAGACGATTGGCAAATGCGGCGTCCGCGTGTTCGCGCGCGACTTGGGAGCGACTCATGCCGATCGTCTGATGCCACAGGCGAACGGTGGGATCGCCGAACCGGTAGCCCGTCCACTCTTGCGACCGCAGCGTCGCGGCCCAGCGGAACTCGAGCTGGGCGCGATCCGCGTAGCAGACGAACGGCTCGCCGGTGCTGCCCGACGTCGCGATTCGGAGGACGTCCTTCCTGTTGTGGTTCTCCGACATGATGTCGAAGTGCAGGTGATTGCGAACGAGGTCCTTCGTCAAGAACGGCAGCTTGTGGAGGTCGCTCTGGCCGTGAATGTCCTGGGGGGTGAGCCCCACCTCCTGCATACGGGCCCTATAATAGGGAACGTTGCGGTACGCGTGACGGACGAGCCGGCGCAACTTCTCGTCCTGGAGCTCGCGCATGCTGGCCAGCGACAGCCACTGGGTCCGGTGAAGCGACTCGTAGTAGCGCTCGACGTCGCGCGTGATGGTCCAGTGCGTCTGATCGAACGTCGCCATGTACGCCCGCCAGCGGAGCGGGTGCTTCTGCGGCGAAGGCGGGAGCGGCGCCGCAAGCATCTCGTGCGCCCGCTTTTCCAGGCGTTCGGTTTGGCGCGGCCGCTGCCGCACCCGATATTCGACGACGGCCCGGGCGAGATCCACGAACGACCGAAGAGACGCGCGGTAGGCCTGTGTGTCGAGAAAGCTCGTGCCCTGCCGCCGCTTGTCGAAGAGAACCTCGATTTCCTTGTACTCGTAGCCCTTGGCGTGGGCCGCCACCATGATGAACGACTGCCAATAGAAGTACTTGCCCTCGTACGTGAGGAGGTCTTCGAGCACCTCGCGAGTCGCGCACACGAAGCCGGACTTGTTGTCGCGAAGCGACATACCGAACGTTCGGTTGAGGAGCACGTTGAAGCCGCGGCTCATGTGGTAACGCGTCCCGCGCTCGCGCCCGACGGTGCTCCTCCAGCCCTGGACCACGTCGACGTTCGACTCCGCGAGCGCTCGGTGCAGGCGGAGGATGTCCTCGGGCTGATACTGCAGGTCGCTGTCGATGATGCACGCGTAGACCCCTCGGGCGGCGTGCAGGCCGGTCTTCCACGCGGCGGCAATGCCCTTGTTGCGCCCGTGAAATGCGCCCGCGACCGTGCCGGGGTGCTGCTTCGCCAGCTCGCGAATGACGCGCGCCGTGCCGTCGGACGACCCGTCATCCACCAGGATGAGCTCCCCGGTAATGCCTCCTCGGTCGAAGGCGCCGAGGACCCGACGCGCGAACTCCGTGACATTCGCTTCCTCGTTGTACGCGGGGGCGATAACGGATATTTCCAGCGCAGAACTGTCGGAGTTCATGACGACGACGCTAGCACGTTCGGGGCGTGTAGGCGCCCTGCCGGGTGAGCGGCTTTCTGGCGATGATGCGCATATTCGAAGTCTTGCCGCGGACCGCCAGCTGCAGCGCATCCACGAGGCAAGTCAGCGATACCGCCAGAGGATTGCCGACGTCGAAGAACTTTTCGAGAAGCGGGGCGCGCCACCGCGCTCGCGAGGCAAACTGTAAGGTATGCGCCCACAAATATGGACTGTAGATGTACTGGACCCGCTCGACCGAGAAGCCTGCCCGCTCGACCATTCGGGCGAACGAGTCCTGGGTGTAGATCTGGAAGTGACGAGGCGCGTGCCAGCCGCCCCACAGCTCCAGAGGAACGAGTCGCGCGTCCCAGCCCTCGATCGAGGGAGTCTCGACGAAGAGAACTCCGCCCGGGCGAAGCAGCGAGAACGCCTTCCGGACGACGGCCTGCGGTTGATATAGGTGCTCGATCACCTGGTTCATGACGACCGCCCCGACCGGTGGCCCTTCGTAACGCAGATCCTCGAAGCGCTCCTCGACCGTCGGGATCCCCTTGCGTCGCAGGATCGCGGCTCCCTTCGGCGACATTTCGACGCCGAGAATGGACCACGACGGATCGCCGTGCGCGCGGATGACGCGCAGAAGGTCCCCTGACCCGGGCCCGACTTCCAAGATGGCGTCGCGCGGCACCAGGTATTCGCGGAGCGCCTTCAGCTTGCGCAGCTGGACATAGTCACGCAAACGCGAGACGACCGCGCCCAGCTGGTTTTCCAGATCGTAGGCCGTGTAGTCGCTCGGATAGATCCGATCGAGCTCGGACACGGTCGGGCGATTGTGCAGATAAATCTGGCCGCACCCGCTACACCGCACGTAGTCGAAGTCGTTCGGGCACGTACGATAGCCGTAGTCTCGCGTGCGACTGACGAGCAGACTTTCGGTTCCTTCGCAGAACGGACACTCGGCCGCCGCGGTCTCCACGGGCGACGAGGCCATGGCGGCCTGGCTCATCGCGGCTGCGACATGAAGCGGACGATGGTGCCGAACATGGACTTGGCCTGCGTATCCGGCCCGTGGAACTGCGCGCCGAATCGGCGGCTGAACTCACCCAGTCGATTCGAGGGCATGTGCGGGAAAATGTGATGTTCGAAGTGGTAGTTGAAGTGGGCGTCGTACAGGAACACGCGATCCAAGATGGCCGGGTGGTGGGATCGCGAAAAGTCGTCCACCTTGCCCTCGAAGGCTTGATGGTGCTCCGCGATCGTACGGAGTCGAGACAGAAAGAGTGCAATGAAGGCCGCACCGAGAGGATAGACGAGGGCGAGCACGGGATAGCGCCAACCCCCAGTCGCCAAGGTGGCAATCGCCAGCTGCGTCGCGACGACAATCGCGACCCAGCCGAGACCGATCCGTGGCACCTTTTCGCCCCCCTTGACCGCGGCCGTAGTTACCGGTTGGACGCCGAACAGGCTGCCCATCTCGCGGCGGAGGTATCCGAGGATGCGCCCCCCGACGAGCGGGCTTAGCAAAAACCACCCGTACTCCGCCTTCGAGACCGGGCGATCATCGAGGTAGTCCGGCAGCTGAGGGTCGACCAATTCGCCGTTGAAGCGATGATGCCGCCAATGAATGTGCCGATACACTGGAAAATTCGCGCCCGCCAGCCAACCGCACACCGCCCCGACCTGCTCGTTCCAGCGCTTGGTCTCGAACAGCGACTTGTGCGCGCAATCGTGGAGTACGAACTGAAGTTTGTAGAGCGCAGTTCCCACCAACGGCACGAGGAGGAAGAACGACCACCACGAGAAACGAGCGTAAACGTATGGACACAATGCGAGGGCGAGAACCAGGGGAACGACGACCCGAAGCGTGACGGACCACCCATACGCGTTATTGGGCTGAAACCAGGCCTCTGGAACGGCGTCCTTCAACGTACGGCGCACCTGGGTCGAACGCGCCCAGGTCTCCCCCGCTTCCTCCGGCTGAGGCACCGTGATCTCGGGCGCGGCCTTGGGCCGCACCGTCGCATCGCTCAACGGGTACATGCCTCCCTATGGATGCCACAGCTGCCCTCGAGCCGCCAGTTCCGCGGCGGTCGCTCGGTGGCGTGTGGGCCCCGGACCGGCGCACGCACGACGCGACGGCCAAGCCGATGCGTCAAGCCCGGCGGCGCACGTCCCATAGCCAGATGGGCGCGAGGAGCATCATGGGCTCCATCGGCATCCGATACCGGCCCTCGAGGAATGCGACCTGCGCCAGTACGTAAAACGTGAAAACGAATCCAATCGTGACGATTGGGACGAAGGCCGCGCCGCGCCTGGAAATGTATAGAATCGAGCCGACGAGCGATAGGAGCGTCAGAGGTGCCCACATCCATCGCTGCGCCAAGCAGATCGCGTCGCCACGGTCATTGGTGGCCCCCGCCGTGGGCCAGGAGTGCCCGAACGCGAGAAATATGAAGTTCTCGTAGAAAAGCCGGGGCAATTTTTTCCAGTTTCCCTCGAACTGCTCGATGAGCGTCTGCTGGACGTCCTTTCCCTTGAGGGCGGGGTCGAGCGAAAAGGAGACTGCGCCAATGCGGATCGATTCAAATTCGGCAAATGGCTTGAACGGCGACACGTAGAGGCTCGGCGAAGAAAAGAAGTACTTGCCGTAGCCCTTGATGTCCACGCTGTAGTCGTGGGCGGCGCTCACGAAGTAGACCGTTGCGATCGAGTTGTCCCCGAATGGCGTGTAGCGGTTCAAAATCTTGTGTGCTCGAATGCTGGCGGCCGCCAGCCACACGAACGAAATGGCGCAGGCGACTCCGAGCGCCAGCCATCTCCTTCGCCGAAGGCGGAGCCAGGAGACGAGAACGCAGCCGAGACCGATCGGGCCCACGACCGATCGCGTGAGGAGCGCGAGTGTCCAGGCCGTCGTCATCGCGACGAAGCTTCCCGGCGTGCGCTGAACGAGCGAACGTTTCGTCAGCCAGAGCGCGAGGCCGAGAAGCGGCAAGAGCAGCGTCTCGTTCATGCAAAAGCCGAAGATCGAGACGTGCGACGGCAGCCAACAGAGGATCGTGGCGAATCGAAGCGCGTTGAGGCGCGTTCGAAATACGGAAAGGGCAAACGCCAACCAGACGACCGCGTACGCGATCGACAGGCCCCCCGTGGCCAATCCGAATGCGAGCTTGTTCTCGTGGGTCGCCTTCTGAACGAGAAACAGATAGAGTTGGTAGAGATATGGGTTCGAGGCCCCCATTGCCGTGGGAGTCAAGAAGAGCTTCGCATTCTCCCAATGCCGCCACGGATCCGAAAATAGCGCGTCCATCGGATTGCGGAGGACGAGCACCGCGTAGACCCGAAAGGCGAGTCCCAAAGCGAAAAGGGCCCACCAAAAGGCCGTTCGCCGCGGATGAAACGAGTTTAGCACGTACACGCGAAAGGCATGCCTTCTAGCTACGAACGGCTTCGTTTGCAAGCAGGTCGCGATCGCAGGTAGATTCGAGAGCGGCACGTCGCGGCCGAGCAAAATGTCGTCTCTGGAAGGCGCACCCTGAATCGGCAGGATGTCCTTCCACCAGTTCATCACTCGGTCGGACTTGGAGAAGAAACGGTGGCCGCCGATGTCCATCCGATTGCCCTTGTACACGGCCGTGCGTGCCAGACCGCCGACACCCCCCGCTCTCTTCGAGCACGACGGGTGAAACCTCGCCTCGGCGAAGGAGTTCGTAGGCGGCCATGAGTCCGGCGGGGCCGGCGCCGATGATCAGGGCGGTCTTGCGGCTCATTCAGCGGCCCCCCAGCGACCGGAAATCCGTCTAATGGACGCCGGACGTGTGCACCCCCGCGGGCGCCGGCTCCACGAACACGCTCAACGGCTCCAGGGTGACGAGCTGTTCGCGTGTGATGCCAATACCGCTTTCGCTGAAGAAGAGATCATTTTCTTGGAGCTGAGCCCGTGCCTGGGCGATGAAGAGGATAGGGTCGCCGGTCCGGTTGTATCCCAGTTGAACGAGGGCGCCCTTCGGCCACTCGCCCCCCTGAAATCCGACCGCTTTTCGCAGCATGTAAAAGCCTTCGGCCGGGAGCTTCACCAGGCTGTCGGCCCACGACAGGCCGCGGAACGGGATGCCCGCGGCGTGGAAGTGCCACCGGTTGTGCACGTTGTGCTCGGGCACGACGACGACCGGAAGCCCCGAGTCCGAATGGTTGTGGAAGTAGACCAAGGTACCTGCGGGGACGTCGGTCTCGTGTTCCGGGAGGGGCCTTGTGGTGCGAAAGAGGCCGCAGTCCGGCAGGAGATTTTTCGGTTTGGCCATGCGCGGAGGGGTACTCTGCCACATCACGGCGTCTTAAGGGGAGGGCAGGCGCCTCACGAGGTATCCCGATCGAGCGGAGCGACGGAGCGACGGGGCGCGTGGGCCCCCGCAGTTTTTCTCTGCTGAAAAGTCCCCCGGGCGCGGGGGACGTGTGAGGCAAGAAGGAGTGCTCCGGCGGCTCGAACCGACGATCATGGCCTTCGTAACGTCCCCCTTGACGCGTGCGCTCGGCCCGAAGAAGCTTTGCGTTGGGCGTCGACGTCCTGCGACTTCGTCGCCCCCAAACAATGCCTGATTCACCCCCCAACAAAGCGGCGCGGATAAAGAAGGCGCTCACGGACGCAGGCTTCGAATTGTTCCGATCGCGCGGTGAAGAGGTGGTCTTGGCCGAGAGGCCGCGCGAAAATCTCATTATGGACTCAGGCGTGCGCTTGCGGGTCACCGAGCCGCTCGAAGTGCGCGTCGTCCTTCGGGCGCAGAAGGTAGATTTTCCGAACGAAGACGAGATGCACATCTTCGAGCGCGTGAGGCGGCTCGCCGTCCCCGCCGTGGAAGTGGGATTTGCGGAGGTCGCGACGGCCGTGACCCCGGTCACCGATCCGAGCGATGGCGAGCGCACGCTCGACACGTTCTACGAAATCACGTACGCGAAGCCCGCTCCTGCGCTCGACGAAGCCCTGGCTGAGCTAAAGTTCGCTCTCCGCCTCGAGAAACGCTGCTGAAAGCCTGGCGCTTTTCGCCGATACCTTCGCGATCCCGGCGTCCGAGCGTGCTCGCGTACATGAGTACGCTCCGCGCGCTCGCCGCCGGCCTCGCTTGGTCTCGACGAAAATCGCCAGGCTTTCAGACGGGGAGTGAGGCGACGCCGCAGGGGTGCAGCCCAGGCACCGTGCAAGTGACTTCGGCTGGGGGGTCTACGGGGGGAGCGGCCGCGCTCCCGCGGTCGAGCTGCGGCGCGAGTGGTAGAAATCGCGTCAGCCGGAGCGGAGCCCCGAAGGGATTGAAGGCACAGGCCACGCCGGAGGGGCGGAGCGGAGCCTGCACGAGACAGGCTGCACTAGGACATCGACCATCTTCCGGCTACGTGTTACAGCGGCTCGCCGAAATGCTCGACTTCTTCCGTCAGCGCGGCCTATCGAACGTCATCTACGGCGCGATCATCGTCGCGACCATCTTTGCGTTCGTCGTCACCTTTCGTCCGAACGCCACGTCTCGGACGGCATCGCTGTCGGAACGATGTGTCGCCAAAGTGCGAGGGAGGTGCATCGACCCGAAAGACTTCGGTTCCGCCTACCGAATCCTCGTGCCGTCGAGGAGCGGCGGCCAGTCCCGCAAACTGAACCTCAAACGAATCGCGCTCGACGGCCTGGTCGAGCGCGAGCTCCTCGACGATGAGGCAAAACGCCTGGGCATCGGCGTGACCGACGCCGAGGTCACCGATCAGCTCTACGCGGGGTACGTGCGCGTCAGCGTTCCGGCGGCCGACCCGTCCGTGGCTCAGTCGATCGTCCTCGAGATGTACCAGTCGTACGCGCGCGCCGGGTTCGTATCCCAAGAGGTGGCGCAGGCGCACTTCAACGACCGCGACACCGCAATCCCCGTCGACTTCCGAGACACGAAAACCAAGTCGTTCGACATGAAGGTGTACGAGCGCCGAGTGCGAGAGCTCAGCAACCGGTCGACGACCGAATTTCGGGAAGAGCAAGCGCGCGAACTCTTGGCGGCGAAGATGCGCGACGTGGTCCGCGAGCCGGTTCGCATCAGCGGGGCGGAGGCTCGCGAAGAGTACGAACGGCGGTACAGCACGGCGACGGTAACGTGGGTGCCGGTGAAGGAGTCGTGGGCAGCTCGATGGGCCGTCGACGTCAGGGCCGCGGACGTGGAGGCCTGGGTCAAACAGCACCAGGCCGAGTTCGACAAAACGTTCAATGAGCGCAAGCTGGACGCCCAGCCGAAAGCCGGACACATCCGCCATATCCTGCTCAAGCTCCCTTACGGCTCCACGGACGAAGAAAAGGCGCTCGCCCTGGGCAAGATGTCGTGGGTCGCTGCGCGCCTCCGGGCGGGAGAATCGTTCGCCGAAGTGGCTCGGGAGGTTTCCGAAGACACCGGTAGCGCGCAAAAAGGCGGAGACGTCGGCGACAAGACCGATGGCTTCGTCACGCCGTTCAAGACCGCGGCGGACGCTCTCAAACCAGGCGACACCACCGCTGGCGCGGTCGAAACGCAGTTCGGCTACCACCTCATCGCTCGCGACGATCCGACCCGAGCGGCCGAAATCGAGGCCCAGGTCAAACGAGACGTGGGCCGCAGTCTCTACGCGAGAGCAATGGCGACCGAGGCCGCCCAATCGATCGCGCGCCGGATCGCCGACGAGCTGCGCCAGGCCAAAAGCGCGGAGGACGCGGCCCAGGGCGCATCGGAGCGAACCCTTCGCGACACCCACGACACGAAACCCGCGTTGAAAGTGCTCGCCACGGTCTCTCCGGCGCCGGACGGCGGCGGGGGGCGCGGGGCTGCCGACACCCAGACTGCGGACGCCGGTGACACCGGCGCCAAGCGCGCCGCCGCACCGACGTCGGTTCGCCGCTTTGACGCGACCACCGATCCGGATCGGCCACAGCCGCAGACGTCGAGCGCGTTCAATGGGGGAGGTGATCCGTTTCCCGGCCTGTCGCCCGAGGGAACGACGAGCGTCGTCGGCTTCGCCTTCGGCGGAGCGGAAGGGGCCGTCATGGCCGACCCGGTGCGGACGGCGGACGGCTTCGTCGTCGTCCAACTCAAGCAGCACAAGATCGCGACCGACGAAGAGTTCCAGAAGCACCGAGACACGTTCGAAGCCGACCTGCTCCGCGCAAAGCGTGACGAAACCATGTCTCTCTACGTCAAGCGCCTGCGCGAGCAGGCGAAGGCGGACATCAAGATCGATTCGTCCTACATCGAGGAGCCCCGAGCCGATGCCGGAGCGGGGAGCGCCAGCGACGAAGAAGATGAATACTGACCGTTGGAGTCGGGATTTCCGACCGACCACGCAGGGTGCGGAGAGGATGCAGTACCGCAGTGCGACGCTGACCGGCAATGGTCTGCGCGTCGTAATCGCACCGCTTCCGCAACTGCACCGCGCGCACGTCGCTCTGTGGGCCCGGGTGGGGTCGCGGTTCGAAACGCGCGAAGACAACGGGATCAGTCACTTTCTCGAGCACATGATTTACCGAGGCACGCGCCGCGTTCCGAGCGCCCACGCCGTGAACCTCGCCTTCGAACGATTGGGGGGATCCCTGTTCGCATCCACGCAGGTGGATCACGGCATCTTCTCGCTCACGCTGCCGCCCGAATCGCTCGACGAAGCCTGCGGGCTCTTCGGCGAAGTCTTGTCCCAACCTGCGTTTCTCGACATCGACATCGAGCGCGGAATCGTGCTCGAAGAAATTCTCGAGGATCTGGACGACGAGGGGCGACAGGTCGATGCCGACAACCTCTCGCGCGCGCTCATCTACCGAGACCACCCGCTCGGATTCACGATCACGGGAAGCGACGCCCACGTGCGGTCATTCGACGAGGCGGCACTGAGGATCTGGCACGATCGACACTACACCGCGGCCAACGCCGTCCTGGCTTTCGGCGGCGCAGTGGATCCGGACCTCGCGCTACGCTTGGCTGAACGCGACTTCGGGGCATTCGCGCGGGGCGAACGCATCGCGTCCGAGCCGCCGAAACATCTCCAGAAGCGGGCGCGCTTTCAGATGGTCGACAACGTGTCGAGCCAGACCGAGCTGCGCGTCTGCTTCCGAGCGTTCGCCGAAGGGCACCCGTTGAGACCGGCGCTCGACGTCTTGATGCGGATCGTGGACGACGGAATGTCCACACGTCTCTACCACAGGCTCTGCGACGCCCGCGGGCTCTGCTACGACATATCGGCCGCGTACGACTGCTACGAAGACGACGGAATCGTCGACGTGGCCGCCGGGGTGCAGCACAAGCGCGCCGCGCTCGTCACGCGGGAAGTGCTGGCGATGTTCGAAGAACTCGCGCGTGAAGGACCAACGGGCGACGAAATCGAGAAGGCTCGGCGTCGCATCGCATGGGATGTCAGGGGACTCGCCGACTCGGCCGAGGAGTCTGCGGCGTTTTACGCGGCCGGAACTCTGTTCGAGCGCTTCACGACCCCCGAGGAGCACGTGGCGGAGCTCGTGGGTGTATCCGCTGGGGATGTACGCGAGGCAGCTCGGCAGCTCGCCCGGCCCGAGCGGCTCAACGTGGTCGCCATCGGCTTGCAGAGCGGCGAAGACACGGAGCTCGCGGATTTCGTCCAGGGGTGGTCCGGAGTCGACTAGCGCGTGTCGACTTCACGTCCACGTCAGCTTCCTTGTCGAGCCAACGCACATCTTCCTATTTCGTGGGATGAATCGCCACACGTCGGACTCGCGCGCGATAGCGGCGGCCGAGCGGGCCTTGCGAGCGCGCTCGTATGTCGTAGTTTAATGTGGAAATATGGCCGCCGTAGCAAGGAGTCTAGCGCCGATTCTCGGGCGTTACGTGCTTCACGGTGAAATCGCGAGCGGTGGGATGGCGACCATCCATTTTGGTCGCCTCCAGGGAGCAGCCGGCTTCGCACGCTCGGTCGCCATCAAACGTTTGCATGCGCAATACGCGAAGGATCCCGAGTTCGTCGCGATGTTCGTCGACGAAGCGCGGCTTGCCGCGCGCATCGCACACCCGAACGTGGTGCCAACGCTCGACGTCTTCTCTCAGAACGGGGAGCTGCTCCTCGTCATGGAGTACGTGCGAGGCACTTCGCTGTCGCGACTCTTTCGAACCTTGAATCAAAAAGACGAGCGCATCCCGCCTCGCATCGGGGCTTCGATCGTCGCCGGCATGTTGCACGGTCTCCACGCTGCGCACGAAGCAAAGAGCGAAGCCGGCGAGCCGCTCCACATGGTTCACCGCGACGTATCGCCGCAAAATGTACTGGTCGGAACGGACGGAATCGCTCGAGTGCTCGATTTCGGGGTGGCGAAGGCCGCTGGCCGGTGGCAGTCGACGCAGCTCGGACAGCTCAAAGGAAAGATCGCTTATATGGCGATCGAGCAAATCACGACAGGCAACGTCACACGCCAGACGGACGTCTACGCGGCGGCTGTCGTGCTCTGGGAAACGTTGACGGGCAAGCGGTTGTTTCGGGCGGACAACGACGCGAAGCTTTTGTCGTTGGTGATGGCCGGCGAAGTGCCGCCACCGAGCAAAGTCGCAAGCGGAGTGCCGTCGGGATTCGACGCCGTCGTGATGCGAGGGCTCGATCGAAATCCGGCGAAGCGATTCTCGACGGCGCGGCAGATGGCCTCGGCCGTCGAGGCCGTACTCGGCACGGCGCCGACTACCGAGGTCGGCGAATGGGTCGAGCGGGTCGCAGCCGAGGAGCTGCGCGAGCGCGCCAATCGGATCGAAGAAATCGAGCGCATCGCGACCATCCCGTCGAAGAGCAGCGCGCCCACTCCGCAAGAGGCAGGGACGATCGTGCAGCGCCGAATTCCGGGCACGGTCCCGGGACGCGAAGCGCCGTCGCACGCGGTGCCATTGGCGGTGGCCAAGACGCTTTCGCCACCCCACCCCTTGGAACGCAAGCAGCTGAGCATCGGGGCCGCGGTGCTCACGTTCTGCGCAGTTGGACTGACGATGCTCGCGCTTCAACTCCGGCACAACCCGAGCCCGCCTTCGTTGTCCCAGAGTCGTTCCGCCACGCTTCGCGGGGCAACCGTGTCGACGGCGACCGTGAACTCCTCGTCTGCGTGGACTCCCGTAGCCACCGCGACGGCCGCGCCGATCCCGACTTTGGATTTGGCCTCCGCCCCGGCGGCAGTGCCCAGCGTGCCGCCCAGCCGCCCGACCAAGCAGCCGGCGCCGACGAAAGCGAAGGGCGGGCCAGCCGGTGAAGACTGCAATCCGCCATTCACGACGGACAGCAAAGGACACGTTCACTTCAAGCCAGCCTGCGTCAACTGATTCTCGGGTGCCCGCGGGGCGCGCCGTCACGAACCGTGCCGCCTAACTGTGGCGCGTGCGTTGCCTGGCGTCCCCGGAACGGTCGAGCTCAGCGTAAGAAGGGCTCGGCTCGAAGGAGGTGTCGCATGGAGAGTCTGGTGTCGTATCTCGTCGCCGCAATGCTCGCTTGGGTGCCCCCGCACGCGCACGTTCCGATCGAATCCCAAGAGCACGTCCTGGCGCGCTACGAGAGCATTGCGCGTGACGCCCTTTCGGTGGCCCTCGACGAAAGCGAGGCCCCCGTTTTCGATGGGCCAGACAGCCGCGCAGAGACGGCCTTGCTGATGTTGGCTGTAGCCTCGTACGAAAGCTCGTTCAGCAAGCGCGTCGATGAAGGAGTACGTCGCGGAGACAATGGCCGCTCGTACTGCTTGATGCAAATCCACGTCGGTCAGGGCGCAACGCGCGAGGGCTGGAGCGCCCGGCAGCTAATCGATGACCGCAAGCTGTGCTTCCGGGCGGCTTTGCATATTCTGCAAGCTTCGTTCGCGTCCTGCCGCAAACTGCCGTTCGACGACCGCCTGAGCGCCTATGCGAGCGGCCACTGCATCCCGGGCGCGGCCATATCGCGGTCGCGCGTCTGGCGGGCGCGGGCGTGGTGGCAGGCGCATGCACCGCCCAAAGAGTTGGCGAGTGCGAGCTGAACGGCCCCATTTGAGACACACATAGGTGCCTCATCGAGGAAAAGTGTCTCGGGGGCCGGGCTGGTCCATACGGGGCCGGCCAACGAACGGATGGGAGTGGCCGCACGCAAAATGGTAGCAACGACGATACCAGCGTGGAGCTAGAGCACAGAGCGGTTTGGCGGACCGAGGCTTTGCCGCGAGCTTCGAGCAGGGGCCACTTGACGTCGGGCGCTCCGAAGGCCGCGTGCAGCGCGGCCAGCCGGAGCGGGTCTCCGCGGTGACCAGCAACCTGCGGTTCGTGCGCGCGTACACGACGACCTTCCTCGTCATCGCGAGCTACTCTTCGTTCGCGCTGCGCGCCCGCCTCTTCGGGCGGCCGTGGCGCGACGCGCGCGTCAGCGACATTCACACGCGCAACGCGCGCCGAGTCTACTCGACGATCCTCAGACTCCAGGGTCTCTTCATCAAGGTCGGGCAGCTCCTGTCCATCATGGCCAATTTCCTGCCGCCCGAGTTCCGCGCTGAGCTCGAGGCACTGCAGGATCAAGTGCCCCCCCGGCCCTACGCCGAGATACAGGAGCGGCTGGAGCGCGAGCTCGGCACGAAGATGAGCCAGTTCGCCGCGTTCGATCGTGACCCGATCGCGAGCGCGTCCCTCGGCCAAGTGCACGCCGCGCGACTCGTCGACGGCCAGCGGGTCGCAGTCAAAGTGCAACACCGCGACATCGACCGGATCGTCCGCCTCGATCTGACGACGATCCGCCGCATCTTGGGGATCGTGCAATGGTTCGTACCCGTCCAGGGGCTCGACGCCTATTACCATCAAATCAAAGCGCTCTTGTCGCAAGAGCTCGACTTCGCACTCGAGGCCGACAACATCGAGCGAATCGCAAAAAACTTCGCGGGCGACTCGCGCGTCGCCTTCCCCGCCCCGGTTCGCGAGCTGTCCACCAGGCGCGTGCTGACGACGACGTACGTGGACGGCGTGAAGATCAGTGACAGCACGGCCATCGGCTCACTGGGCGTCGACAAACCGGATCTCGCCAAACGGCTCGTGCGCCTCTACTGCCAGATGATTTTCGTCGATGGAATCTATCATGCCGATCCGCACCCTGGAAACGTGCTGGTCCGGTCCGACGGGGCGATCGTCCTCTTGGATTTCGGCGCCGTCGCCGAGCTCAGTCCTCAAATGCGGGAAGGAATTCCGGAGTTCCTGGAGGGAGTTCTCCGGCGGGATACCGATCGGCTGGTGAAGTCGCTGCGGAAGATGGGATTCATCACGCGGACGAGCGACGAGGCGGTCAGCGAGAAGATCATCGAGTACTTTCACCGGCGCTTCCAAGAAGAAGTGCGGCTCGACAGCTTCAACCTCAAAGACATCCGAATCGACCCGCAGCGCGGATTCGAGAACTTGCTCGATCTCCGTCGCATGAACATCGGTTTGCGGGAGCTCTCCGGGGCGTTCCACATCCCCAAGGATTGGGTCCTGCTCGAGCGGACGCTCCTCCTCTTGTACGGCTCGTGCTCGCTTCTCGACCCGGAGCTCAACCCGGTCGCGATCATTCAGCCGTACCTGCGCGACTTCGTCCTTGGCAACCGTGATTTCGCCCAGATCGCGATGGAAGCGATCCGCGACATGGCGATGAGCGCCATGACGCTGCCCGAAGACATGCGCCGCTATCTCGTGAAAGCCAACCGCGGGGAGATGGAAGTTCGCGTCCGGGGGCTCCAAGACGGCGCCCGTACCATCTATACTGCGGCGCGACAGCTCATCTACACGGCGATCGGCCTGTTTGCGGCGGTAGAGGCGCTCGACAGTTGGCGACGGCGCGAGACTGAGCTCGCACACGGCCTCGGCGGGGTGGCGGTCGCAGCCGCGTTGCTCTTGGTTGCGTCGAGCGTTTTCGCCAGGCCCGGCGGAAGGCGATAATCTCGCCTCATGTCCAAGCACATCCTCGCGATCGACCAAGGGACGACGGGGACCACGGCGCTCGTGCTGTCGCTGGACGGCCGAACCCTCGGCCGCTCCACGGCGGAACTCCCCCAGCATTTTCCGCAGGCCGGTTGGGTTTCCCACGACGCCCGCGAAATCTGGACGACAGTCGAAGAAAGTGTGTGGGGCGCGCTTTCCGCCGCGAACGTACGCGGAGAAGACATCTCTGCAATCGGCATCACCAACCAGCGAGAAACCACTCTCGTCTGGGATCGCGCCACGCGAAGGCCAATCGATCTCGCGATCGTTTGGCAGTGCAGGCGGACCGCCGAAGTCTGCGATGCCATGAAGAAGGACGATCGCCTGGTCGCTCGCGTTCGCGAGAAGACCGGGCTCGTCATCGATGCGTATTTCAGCGCGACGAAGATTGCCTGGCTGCTCGACCACGTCGACCGCGCTCGCGCGCGCGCGGAGGCCGGCGAACTCGCATTCGGGACCATAGACTCGTTCCTCGTGAGCGAGCTCACTGGCGGCGCCGTACACGCAACCGACGTCACGAACGCATCGCGCACGCTGCTGATGAACCTCGCACGCGCCGAGTGGGACCCCGAGCTCTTGCAGATCTTCGGCATTCCCGAGCGCCTTCTGCCCAAGATCGTCGGCAACGCCGAGATCGTAGGACGGACGAAAGGGTTGAGCTTCCTTCCCGACGGGGTTCCCATCGCCGGAATCGCGGGCGACCAACAGGCTGCGCTGTTCGGTCAAGCGGCATTCCGGGAAGGCGACGCGAAGTGCACGTACGGCACGGGGGCATTCGCGCTTATGAATATCGGCAGCCGACCGATACTCAGCGAGCACGGGCTCGTGACCACTCCTGCATGGCGGATTGGCGGAGCAACGACGTATGCCCTCGAGGGGAGCGCGTTCATCGCCGGCGCGGCGGTGCAGTGGCTGCGCGACGGACTCGGCATCATCCGGACGGCGGGCGAGATCGAGTCGCTCGCGCGCAAGGTCCCCTCGAGCGACGGTGTGGTGTTCGTGCCCGCTCTCGCAGGGCTCGGCGCTCCGCACTGGGATCAGGACGCCCGCGGCGCGATTCTGGGACTGACGCGGGGGACGACCGCCGCGCACATTGCTCGCGCAACGCTCGAAGGGATCGCGTTCGAAGTTCGGGATCTGCTCGACGCCATGTCGAAAGACGCCGGACGCGCGCTCAAGCTGCTCCGCGTCGATGGCGGAGCATCGACGAACGACCTGCTGATGCAGTTTCAAGCCGACGTGGCGGGCGTCGTCGTCGAGCGGCCTGCCGAAATCGAGTCCACGGGGAGGGGCGCCGCAATGCTTGCGGGAATCGGAGCCGGACACTTCCGCGGTCTCGATGACGTCACCCGAATGGCTTCGGCAAGGGCCAAATTCGAGCCCAGAATGTCGGAGGCAGAAAGGTCCCCCCACATTCGTCGTTGGGAGGACGCGCTGCGGCGCACGAAGTCGCTTCGCTGAGGCCCGAACTCCGAAGCCGCACGGCCTTCCAAGGACGCAAAGCGACGCAGATGCGCGACGCCGGATATACGGGATTTGATCCTTTTCGGGAGCCCGAGGACGGGCTTGTTTGGGGCCGGGGGGGAAACGCCCTTCCAAGTGGGCTCTCCGCGTGCAATTCTGAGTGTACGTCTTAGCTTGGAGTGGCGTGCCGTCCGTTCCTGCCCGAACGTGCGGCGTCGCGGTGACCGTCGCCCGGGACCGACCGCAGTCGGTGCTCGCTTTCGAGCTTTGAGAGGAAGGGAGATTCATGGCCAGCAGTGACGCCGGGGAACATCCGGGCGCGGAAGCAGCGTCCGGTCCCGTCCGCGAGGTTCCCGTTGACTGGGAGGCGCTCGAGGACGCGTTCGAGAACAACGCACCAGAGGTCCACAGCTACCTGCACTTGGCGACGGGAGAGGTCCTGCGCGTCGTCGACGGGGTGGCGGATCCGCAGATGCACGTGCGCATCGCGTCGGACAGCAACTACCTTCGGATCGATCCCGTGAGTTCTCGCGAGCAGTACCGTTGGATGGAGCGCTTCATTCCGATGGTGGAAAATAGCGAATCGCGCGGAAAGTTGATGCAAGCCATCGACGGCAAGGGCGCGTTCCGCCGTTTCAAGGACGTGCTCATGACGTACGGCGCGGAACGGGAGCGGTGGTTTTCGTTCCGTAGCGAGCGTCTCCGTACCTTCATGGAGGCGTGGCTCGCCGCGCACGCCATCAAGCCGATCAATCGGCCAGTCTGGGCCGAAAGCGCGCCCGAACCCGAGCCCGAAGCGGCGCCCGAGTCGATCGAGGAAGGACCGAAGTCCGCGAGTGGAAAGCGCGTACGAAACGCGGAGAGTCTGAGGCAGCACTTGAAAGAACTCGGTGACGCCCTGGGCCCCCGCGATCTCGACATGGTCGTGGGCTTCGCCGAATTCTTGAAGGCGCGTCGAGCTGCAAGGGGCTTTGCCCATCACGCGGAGCACATGATGCACGACCGCAGCCCCTCGTCGGCCGCGAACACCGTGCAGCCGCCGGCGAAGGACGACGACGCGTCTCGGTGAGCGTGGCGCGGGAGCGTAGGAACCTGGTGATTCGCCCGACGCGTTTCGGGTTCGTGGCCATTTTGGCATGGGCGAGCTCCGTGGCGGTCGCTCAGGGAGCGTACGGTAGCGACCCTTCCGGCGCGCCTCGGGCCACGGACCCAGCGGTACCCGCATCGGTCGATCGCACTGCGGTGCGCTTTTTCGCGCCCGAAATCGGCGGCGTGGCGCACCCACGCTTCATTTTCCAGCGAGTCCTGGCCTTCGAAGCCCGTTTGGCCGAGATGGACGAGACCTACGAGGGCAACGGCGAATCGTACGGCGAGCGCGACGTACGCGAGGCGATCGAGCGCCACGTTGCAGAGGAAATCCTCGCGAGCCTCGCCGACCGGCTCATCGCCGAAGCTGCGCCCGAAAAGCGCCCTACGTCGGCGGAGCTCGCGGCGGTCGAAGGGGAAGTGGGTGCCGCGTTCATCGAGCGTGTCGGGGGAAGGTCGCGCCTGGACGCGGCGGCGCAAGCCGAGGGAATCGAGCGCGCCGAGGTCGACGCGATCCTTCGGCGCGCCGCGCGTGCGGCGTTCTACGTCGACCGGTCCATCACTCCGATTCTCCACCCGAGCGACGATCAACTGCGCAACGTCTTCCGAACGTCGGCGCACCCCTACCGCGGACAGCCGTTCGAGCGTGTTCGCGCGGAACTCGAGCGTTGGTTCGTCATCGAACGTACGCGAGTGGCCGAGAGTGCGTTCCTTCAGGCGGCCCGGTCCCGCGTGCGAATCATCGCGACGCCGTGAAGCGCGCGACCTCGTCCGCCACGCGGCCGATCACCGTATCGCGCGACTCGCCAGCGCGCTTGGGGACCGCGAGCGAATGGTCTCCGCCGTCGACGACGAAGAGACGGGAGCCGGGCGCGAGCTTGTCGACGATGGGGCCGAGTTCAGTGGGCGTCCCGAACGGATCGCGCGACCCTTGAACGAAGAGCATCGGGGCGCGCACGGCCGGGAGATGGGCGGCCCGGAGTTGCATCGGTTTGCCGGGGGGGTGGAGTGGATATCCGAGGAGCACGAGTCCGGCGAGTTCGACGTCCTCCCGTGTCGCAACTTGCGTGGCGATTCGGCCTCCCATCGATTTGCCGCCGATGAACATGCGCCGGGCCGCGTGGTCGCTCCGCCCGCGAACCGCGTCGATCGCTGCTCGCCAAGTGGATTCGAGCACATCGTTCTTGTCTGGGACGCGGCGCCCTTCCTCGGCGTAAGGAAAGTTGAACGTCACGACGTGAACGCCGCGCTCGGAAAGCGCACCTGCGACGAAAACCATCCACGGGTGCGTCTGAGGCGCGCCGGCGCCCGGCGCCAAGACGAGCACCGAACTCGAGTCTCGAGGGCCGTAGTCGAGCCCCGTCGTTCGGGCTTTTCCGGCGGGAAAGACAAAGCTCGTGGAAGGCACCGTCGTCTGGCATTAGTAGGATCGCTCAAAAATCGGAAGAGTTCCGGCCTCCCGGAACCAGCCCCTCGTCATGTCACACGCCGACAGCCGTAAGGTCGTTTTGGCGGCCCTCGCCGGCAACGTCGCGATCGCCGCGTGCAAGCTCGCGGTAGCGCTTCTTACACGATCGACGGCCACCCTGGCCGAGGCCGTGCACTCGTTCGCCGACACGGGCAACCAGGCGCTGCTCCTCGTGGGGATGGGACTCGCGGCGCGGCCCGCCGACGACCGTTATCCCTTCGGGCGCGCGAGCGAGAGGTATTTTTGGCCTTTCGTGGTCGCACTGCTCCTCTTCAGTGTCGGCGGGGCATTCGCGGTCTTCGAAGGGGTCGAGCACATCGTACATCCCCCCCACGACCCTCACGGCCCTCTGTGGAGCCTGGCCGTACTCACCGTCTCGCTTGGCATCGAAGCGTTGAGCTTTCGGGTCGCGTTGGGCGAATTCCGAAGGTTGGCCGCCGGTCGCTCCCTTCGCGCGACGATCCGTGATGCACGCGACCCTACGATCCCGCTGGTCTTGGCGGAGGATGCGACTGCGATGGCAGGCTTGGTCCTCGCGATGCTGGCCGTCACGGCAAGCGCTTGGACCGGACAGGCCTTCTGGGACCCGCTCGGTAGTGTGATCATCGGCGTCCTCCTCTGTGCCGTAGCGCTCGTCATCGCCTGGGTCACGCACGGCCTCTTGATCGGCGAGAGCGCCACGGCGGAGGACCGGGCACGCGTGCGGGAGCTGACCGAACAAGTGGAAGGGGTCAAGCGAGTGACCCAGCTCCTCACGATGTATCTCGGGCCCGACGTGGTCGTGCTCGCGATGAAAGTCGCGTTCGAGCCGACCCTCACGGTCCAAGAGCTGGAGGATGTGACGAATCGGGTCGAAGCGTCGATCCGCGGGGCGATGCCGCAGATGAGAAAGATCTTCGTCGAGGCCGACTCGCGGGGTGACATGCGGGGGATCGCGACTCGGGCATGACGTCGGCACGATGGACTGCCGCCCTCGTCGTCGCGGCCGTGGCGGCTACGTTCCTGCCAAAACGTCACCCGACGAGGCCCGAGTCCAGCCCTGCTGCGAGGGGACCACGCGTCGGGCTCGTTTTCGACGTCGGAGGTCGGGGGGACAAGAGCTTCAACGATGCCGCCTACGAAGGGGTGGCGCGAGCACAACGGGAGCTGGGCGTCGCGATGGAGCTGCTCGAACCCGCGCAAAGCGAGGACCGCGAAGCGGGCATGCGGCTGTTCGCGACGCGCGGCTTCGATCTCGTCATCGCGGTCGGGTTCATCTTCTCGACGGACGTCGATCAAGTCGCCCACGATTTTCCGGAAGTACGGTTCGCGTGCATCGACTACGCGCCTTCGGCGGCGGGTCCCCCACCGAATGTCGCCGGCCTCGTCTTCCGCGAGGAAGAAGGGTCGTATCTCGTCGGAGCGGTGGCGGGACTGGTGACCGCCACGAAGCACGTCGGCTTCGTCGGTGGCATGCTGAACCCGGTCGTCCGCAAATTCGAGGCGGGCTACCGGGCGGGCGTGCACGCGGTCTGCGCCGAGTGCGTCGTACACGCAGCCTATGCCGGGACGACGCCCGACGCATTCAAGGACCCGGCGAAAGGCAAAGCGCTCGCGATCACCGAAATGTCCGAAGGCGCCGACATCGTGTACCACGCTGCCGGCGCGACCGGCCACGGGGTCTTCGAAGCAGCCCACGACGCGCGTCGCTTTGCGATCGGAGTCGACTCGGACCAACACGACGAAATGCCCGACACAATCCTGACGAGCATGGTGAAGCGAGGCGACGTAGCGGTGTTCGATACGATTCAGGCTGTCGCGCAGAGACGTTTCGCGGGCGGACTGCACCCGCTGGGTCTGCGCGAAGGAGCCATCGACTACGTGCACGAAGGCCCCCATGCGGCCCTCCTGCCTCCAGGTGTCGTCGCCCGCGTCGAAGTCCTTCGTCAGGGGATCGTCGCGGGCCGAATCGTCGTGCCTCGCGATTGACCCGTTCTTTTGGAACTAGGCTGTCCAGGTCCCGCAGAACACGCACTGCGTGTCGCCGAGAGCCACGCATTGGGTCCGCTCGAGCACCAGAGCCGTGTAGCCTACGGCCGTCAACGAACTCTCGAGCATGGCCTGCATCGTTCGGCACACGCTGGGATGGTGGCGCGACCAGCCGCGTATGCGCGCTACGAAGGATCCCGGAGCATGCGGGTGCACGGACAAGGTTCCTTCATCGACGTAGGTTCGCCAGACTCGCTGCGAATTGGCCTCGAGCAACGACGGCGAGGCAACGAGGCGGAAGAGCGCTCGGTGAACGCCGCCGACGTTTTCGTGCGCGATTGCTTCTCCGAGGGAGGACCGAAATGCGACTGGACTCGCAGGAGCGGCCACGCGCTCGATGATCTCGATGAGTTCGCCGACGACCTGCGTGTCGTACCAGCCCGATGGGATGAGGCCGAAGACAGGAAGGTCGGGGCGCAAGAGCGCGCGGAGCTCCGGCGAGGCCAAATCGATCACGCGCCCGAGCGCCGACGCGCCGTACGCCTCGGCGAACCATGCGACGCCGGCTCGCACCGCAGCCCCTTTGACTCGACCTCGAGCCGCGGCCATGCGCGTCGCACTCGACGGGGGTCGCGCGGTCGCGACCGTCGAGATCCGCCCGGACGACGCGCGAAACGGCATGGAGGGGAGCCGGGGCGGAGGCGGAATGGTCCCGGAAGCCAGGATGTCGGAACTCGAAATCAACCGCGAACTTCGCTCCGAAGCAGGTGCGGGGCCCGACCGCCCCTGTCCGAGCGCGTCCCGGAGAAGGACGAGAAGCTCGCGCGACGTCGCCACGCGGGCGAAGGAGTTCTTCCGGATGCAAGCGTTCACGATGTGCACGATTGCGGGGGGCACTTGCCCCGGGAACGATGGCTCGTCGCGCAGGATTGCGGCCGCGCGGATCGCCCCTCCTCGGCCGAACGGTGGAGCGCCGGCCACCATCTCGAAGAGGAGGCAGCCGAGAGCCCAAACGTCGCTCCGTTCGTCGGCAAGGCCGTGCTCGATCTGTTCGGGCGCCGCATATGCGCTCGAAACTGAAGACCCATCACCGGGACTCGCCAGCGTACCCGTCTCGCCGCGCGGCCTGATGCCGAAGCCGACGACAACGATTCGGCCCTCGGGCGTCACGAGTAGCTTCGACGGTTCGACTTCGCGGTGGACGACGCCGGCGTCGTGGGCGGCCGCGAGCGCCTCTGCGACCTCGATCGCTTGACGGAGCGCCACTTCGGCGGAGAGCGGCCCGCGCTCGGCGAGCGAGAGCTCGAGTGGCGTCCCGCGCACGAACTCCGACGCGATGAAGAACGCGCCCTCGTGATTGCCGATGCCGTGCACGCGCTCCAACCCAGGGTGACAAACGCTCGCAAGCGCACGAGCTTCGCGCTTCATCCGCGAAAGAAGCGCCGGCGTGATCGCTTCCGACCAGACCAGCCGGAGTACCGTTCTTTCTCCGCTCGAATGCCGCGCGAGGTAGGCTGCGCCCGTCCGCGTCTGCCCGAGCTGTCGCTCGAGGAGATAGGGACCCACGCGGACCCCGGCATCGATCTGGAGAGAGGCGTTCAAGGACAGGCGCGGCTATTGTGCTCGCCCTTTGCGTTTCAATCCAGTTGTCGCGCGTCCGGGTTTGGGACCGTTGGGGGGCGAGGCCACCAGCCGGGCGCGTGACCGCTGCGGATTGTCCTGTAAGCTGGACATCCTCCCCCCACCTGGGGTGGCGCCGAGCGCCAACGTTTCCGGAGTCAGGATCGCCATGCCCCACATCCCGTTTCTCGCACCGATCATCGGCGGACTCCTTATCGGAGCGGCCTCGTCTTTGCTCTTCTGGTTCAACGGCCGCATCTGCGGGGTGAGCGGGATCGTCGGCGATTTGCCGTCCGCCGCCGCCGGCGATCGCGCGTGGCGACTCGCTTTCGTTGCGGGTCTGCTCGCTGGCGGCGCGGGGCTCGCGTTCTTCCGGTACGATCTGCTGGCGGTCGCTTCGGAACAGACCGTCGAGGCTTCCGTCGTTGCGGGTTTGCTGGTTGGCGTCGGAACGCGCATGAGCCGAGGTTGCACGAGCGGACATGGACTTTGTGGAATCGCGCGTCTCTCGAGACGGTCCTCCGTGGCCACGGTCGTGTTCATCGCCGCCGGGATGGCGACCGTCTTCATCACGAAGCACGTACTCGCCGGAGGGCATTCGTAGTGCGACCGGCGATCATTCGGTCCATCGTCGCCTTCGCCGTGGGGGTCCTCTTCGCGGTCGGACTCGGAGTGTCCGGCATGACGCATCCCAGCAAGGTGCTGGCGTTTCTCGACGTGACCGGCAATTGGGACCCGAGCCTTGCGTTCGTCATGGCCGGCGGCGTCCTCGTCAACTTCATCGTATTTCGTCGCGCGTTGCGGCGTGGGGCGCCGATCGTCGCACGTTCGTTTGCCATGCCCACGAAGACCGAAGTGAACGCTCCTTTGATCGCAGGCGCCGCCATATTCGGCATTGGCTGGGGTATCGGCGGCTTTTGCCCCGGTCCGGCAATCGTGTCGCTCGCCGGAAGGTCGACCCCCGTAGTCGGATTCGTCGCAGCGATGCTCGGGGCAATGCTCGCGACCGACCTGGCCGAGCGCTACGGCCGCCGTCGGCCATCGCTCCCGGCCGTTGCCCGACCGGAGTATCCGTCGGACTAGGCCGTGTCTTGGCGGAAGTGGTCTCCGCGCCCATGGCGCAATGAGCCGCGCCGCAGCACCTCTGATTCTGGCGGCGCTGCTGGTCTATGGGCGCGAGGCCCGCGCGTATCGTCCATTCGACGGCACGGACGCGGACGTCGCCTCGCTAGGCGAGTTCGAACTCGAACTCGGGCCGGCGAGTTTCTACGCAGAGGGCGGGAACCGGTACCTCGTCGCGCCCTCGACGGTCCTCAACCTCGGTATCGTCAAAGACGTGGAGCTCGTCGTCGATTTTCAGCAATTCGTAGGACTCCAGCCGGTTTTGGACGAATCGCGGGTGCGCTTGCTCGATACCGACGTCCTTCTGAAGTGGGTGCTCCGGCGCGGCGCTCTACAGGGCGAGACCGGTCCGAGCATCGCGCTGGAGAGCGGGCCCCTTCTGCCCGAGATTGGGGCCGAAACCGGCTTCGGGGCCCAAGCCAACTTCATCTTTTCGTATCGCTGGGCGGCAGGCAGTGTGCACTTCAACGAACTGGGGGCATATTCGCGCCGGGGCAATCTCGATCTTTTCAGCAGCGTCATTCTCGAAGGACCAATCGATTGGGCCGTCCGTCCCGTCAGCGAAGTGTTCTTCGAGCACGAGTTCGGCGAGGGGTCGACCTATTCGGTACTCGTCGGCGCCATCTGGTCGGTCCGCGATTCGTTGGCGCTCGACGTAGGGTTCCGAGGGGCTCTGCTCGAGGGCGTACGGGTGGAAGAGGTGCGGTTCGGCTTCAGCTGGGCGATTCCGATTTGGGAACCCGATGACTCGAGCGCGAAAAGCGCGCGATTCAGTCCGAGCTACCCACCACGGTAAGCGCTCATTCTGCTGGCGGTGGTGGAAAGCTGAAGCCTCGCAAAAGGGCATCTAGCGGATGGTCAACTGCGCCCGAAGCTCGCCGGAAGCGTAACTCGGGGTCTTGACGTTCAAGTACGCGCCGCCCGAAAGTAGAATTTGCACGATCGTGGGCGTCATGTTCAGGCTCCCGAGCGCTCCCTGCTGATCGAGCGTGAGCTGATCGAGCAGCGGACCGTTCTGCCCTGGCTGGCCCTGATCGATCTCTGCTCCGATTGGAATGACCCCACTCACCTCAGCCTCGTACTTCAGGGTCGACTGGTCGGCGCTGAGAATCGATTGGGCTCCGCCGTTCGCCTGCGACACAATCGGCGGAACTTCGTTCGCTCCCGAAAGTACGCCGGTGAAGAGCGACTCACCGGCATGAATGAGCTGTCCCCGCAGTTCGCCGGCGGGGTTCTGCTGGGTGACGATGTTCAAGTAGAAACGGCCGTTCTCGAGATCCGTCGGGTCGCTGTTCCCGGTGGTGCCGCCGATCTGCAGCGTTCCTTCCAAGGGAAGGCCGTTGCCGAGCGGCAAATCGTAAGCGACCTGGCCGTTGATGCCGCCGATTCCGCGATGCAAACGAATGTCCGTCGGAGCCGCGGTGGTCACGACATGATAGACGAGCGAACCTTGATCGGGGCTCATGACGAATGACGCGTGCGCGGAGTAAACGCTCGCCGTGGCCGGTACCTCTTGCGCGGCCGTCGGAAGGGCCACGAAGATCTCGGCCCCCACGAGGACGATTTGCCCGCGCAGCTCGCCGTTCGGGTACGCTTGCGTTGGCGCGTCGACGTAAAGATGGTCGCTCACGATGGCCGCCTGCTCGTCGACGGTGAGGGCGATTTGCCCAGTCATGTTGGTGGAGACAGGCGTGAGCTGGTGTGTAGTGCCCGTGTTCTCACCAATCGCACCCAAGTGAACGTTCACCGAAGTCGGCGCGAAGTCGGCCGGAGAAAAGGATATTTGATAGCCGAGAGTCGTTCCGTCGGGAGAGAGCGCGAACGAGCCTTTGCCGCTCGCGGCCGTCTTGACTCCGGGGACGACCTGCACGCCGCTCAGATCCGCTTCGTACTGTATGGCACCGCTGCTGCCGTCGTCGCCGGTGTTGTCCCCTGCGTCGTCGCTCGCCGCGGCTCCGAAGGGTCCGTCGAAATCGCCAGCGTCGGACTCGGCCGACTGCACGGGTGCGGTGGCGCTGCTGCTCGAGCAGCC